>NZ_CFJNYH010000090.1:0-1889 GCF_984815275.1 Coprobacillus sp. | reverse complement strand
ATATGCTTCATCAGGAAATACAAGTCCAGGCTATGCACCTCCCTCTTCATCTAATAGTGGCTATCAGGGAGCTAGTGGAGCTAGAACAAGTTTAAAGAATGCATCTAGTTCTGTTGGAAGCAAATTAAATGGTACTGTCTCTGAATTGAATAATGGCTACAAAATTGAGATTCCTAATGGTAATAAACCAATTGTAGTAAGAATTATGGATGAAGGTTCTGGAGGAAGGAGTGCACCTTATTTCAGAGTAAGCATAGATGGAAAAGGTTCATTAACTTTAGATGGAGTATTGTCTAGTGATAGAGCTCTTACTCATATTGACTTAACAGATAATTATCTTGAACAAATCACTAATATGGTTACGAAGTATAAAGGAGGGAAATAAAATGGAAAATTTGATAGAAAAGTTAAACTTATTATGGGCAAGCAAAATATTGAATTACGACTACGATATGTTATTAAATAATATAACATTTTTATTGGAAACTCTAGATAATGGTCAAATACATAGGTATGAATTGAAATTTAAAAAAGTTAGTATGGTGTACTTTGTTAATAATGTAGGAGATACAAGATTCAATATTTTTGAACCTGATGAAGATGATTATTTGGAATTTACATCTATAAGCATTTTGGAGGATGTAAAATTCGATATTGAAAGTGAAAGAGATGAATGGTTAAAACAATACCAAGGGAAAGCAAATGTTTGTATTGAGATATGGAGTAAAGTATTATTAATAGAAGCTGATTCGATTGAATTGAATAATGAAAATTGTTCGTTAAGCAAATAGTTTCTTTCTCAAAGATTTATAGCCTTCAATAATCAAGTCACTCCCAGCGTACGAAGTGTATGCATAGGGAAGGGCTTGTGATTAGAGCGTTAGCGAGAGTCTTTATAGGGCATAATAGTAACACCGCCCTACACATACACACCTAGAAACAGGAAATAGGCTATTTTAAAGGCTTATCGCCTGTTTTTTTACTGCACAGTTTTATCAAAAAAAGTAGGCATAAATATAAATATTTCATAAAATTTTGCTTATTTTACGGAATTAAGGTCTTTGCAACTGTAGTAATAGTGTAGGAACTTTTAAGAATCTTGCCAATTCGTTACCTTTCATTTGTATTAATAATAGAAAAGATAAACATATTTTCTTGATTGGTAGACAAATTCATGATTGCATTTATGCTTTATTGTGAGGAATTAGAAAGGATAGAGGGTGTTATGGAAAAATGTTGAAAAGACACGTCCTACCAACTACAAACGATACCCAGAGTCCATACAGTTACTGCATATGCATTAATATCACATATTGCTGAAATAGAACGATTTCAAAATGCTAATAAAGTAACGAGTTATGCAGGAGTTACCCCAGTCTTTTTTAGTTCAGCAGTAAAAGGAAAGAATGTACAAAATAAAAACCAAGGTAATAGAGAACTGTATGCAATGCTTTATCTTTTGCTATGCAACAAGTACAAGTGAATATGAAAAGCGAAGCACGCAATCAGATCATGCGAGTTTATTTTGAATGCAAGGCTAGAGGAGGCAGTGAAAGCGTATTGTGATACATTAGGATTAGAGTATATATCGTTGAAGGATGCATTAAAGAGCATATCAAAAGTAGAGAAGGGGTTATCACTTTTATCAAAATATACAACAATCTGTGAAACCATAAAACATGCTGGAAATGTGAATGAATCTGCTGTACAATCAAGTGTAGGATACAGTAGCGAGTCAAGCATGAATAGCCACTGTAATGATATGGTAGGACATATCTGGTCAAGTCCGGAAGAGTATAAGGCAGTAAGAGTATGGGTAGGAACAGGGACATACAGTGGAGGCAGATGGGAAGATGCAGTCTATCATGTCGGAAGCAAGCAGTATCATG
>NZ_CFJNYH010000089.1:0-2024 GCF_984815275.1 Coprobacillus sp. | reverse complement strand
TAAGCAGAGATAGTATCTATAAACAATATACCACAACAATTGCTTAAAGTAAACATCCAAAAAGATTCCCTTACTTATATATTCATCATTTCTTTGCTATTTTTCTTCTTTTTTAAGAAAATAAATTCACATGATAAATAATTATATAACAGTTAATAAAGAAGATAGCAAATTCAAGAAATATCATAGGTATAAATGAATTCAAAAAAGGACATGAGGAGAACACAAATAACCAAAAGTTTTGTACAAAAGAAAATAAAAAAAGAAACTTAACAAAATCAACTTTTAAAAGTTATTTTGCCATCGTTTCTTATTATTGCATAGAAATAAGAGCAAGCATATAGACAACACAAATCATTGTTTGACCAACACGTTCTGTTATGCAAAAGGGTGATTCCTTTTTCCAGATGCGGTAAAGAGCATAGGGAGGAAAAATAAGATTAAATAGGTATGTTAATACTTTATATTTTTCAAATGGTTTTATCGCATTTGGATCAGGTTTATTGAGTTGTTCTTTCATCTTCAAAATATTGATTTGTCTTGCAGTTAAACCTTCATATTTATTCTTTACTCTTTTTGACATAACATTTTTCCTCTATTCCTGAATTTGAACTTGTTTTTCTGCTTCACTTTTTGCCTGTTTATTGGTTGCAAATACAAATGGTAAATAAACAACTATAGAAATAACAATACAAATAGCTTGTGTAATGACAGCACCAATACTTCCTCCTGATCCAAGCCAAGCAATCAGCAATGGTGGTGTTGTCCATGGTACTGCATAAACCATTGTTCCACAAAAACCAATTGTTGTCATAACATAAGCAAATGATGCTGTGAGAATTGGTGTTAAAATAAATGGAATCATAAACATTGGGTTCAATACAATTGGTAAACCAAATGTCATTGTTTCATTAATATTAAATAAACCTGGTGCTAAAGATAACTTTGCAATAGCTTTATAATCATCACGCTTTGATGCAAATAATAAGGCAATAACCAAACCAATTGTAATACCAGCCCCACCCATTGTTGTAAAACAAGAAATAAATGTCTCATTTAAAATAAATTGTGGTGCTTGTCCGTTTTGAACCGCATCAGTATTAGAAACCACAGCTTCTAACATAGTCGCTTGATATACTGGTTTTAAAACTTGTGTTCCATGAATACCAATAACCCAGAATACACATGATAAACCAAATATTAATAAATATCCTGGCAGCCCAGTGAGAACACCACGTAATGGTGTTTGAATACAAGCACTAATCGCATTATATACAGAGATCCCAAATACAGTTTGGAATAATAAGCCAAAACCAGAAATCAGTAAGATTGTCACAACACCTGGAAATAAAACATTAAATGATTGTGATACATTTGTTGGAACTGTGTCAGGCATTTTAATACTCAACTTACCTGAATCAGCTAAACGACAATAGATCTCTATAGAAACCATTGCAACAATCATTCCAAGAAACAATCCTTGAGCATTAGTAAATTCTTTTGGGATAACATTAGCAACATTGATTAAATCATCCATACCTTCAACAGTGATATTTGTAAATGTATCACATAAACTGATATATGATGCTAATGCAATAATAGGAACAATAATTTCTTTATGTTTTAATTGTTTACCCAATTCAATTGCAATCAGAACTACAGTCCCAATTGTTAAAAAATTCAAAGTGGCATAATTGGCTGCTGTAAACATTCCTGTCAAGCCTTCTAACCAAGCCATTCCTGGCAGCTTCGCTAAAGAAATACCTGTTGTTGTCGTTGAACATACAACATTGGAAAATAGTGTACAGAATGCCCCAGTAATAATAATTGGAAGTAATGCAGTGAAAGCATTCTTAATTGCTGACATATGTCTTTGACTCGTAATCTTTGTAGCAACAATCAATAATTTTTCAGTAAGTCTATCACCTAAACTCATAAATACTCTCCTCTCGTTTGTTAACGTGAGTTTATTGTAAGGGTTTTCAAAGGGTTTTTGTATGTCTTTTTTCTTTTTTGGAATTAAG
>NZ_CFJNYH010000088.1:0-2215 GCF_984815275.1 Coprobacillus sp. | reverse complement strand
AAATTTTATATATTTCTAATTATTGTCAATATTTTTCAATAAATTTGGCAAATTTATTGACTTTATGTCAAATTTGTGATATTATTAATAATGCACTTTGATAATATTTTGGAGGTTTTCTTATGAAAGAGAAGTTTAAGATCACGGCTCTCGTTGTTCGGAAGAAGGAGGCTGATCAGCCTAAACCTTGTGAAGTGGTAATCTTCAGGAATGGGCACGATCCTGTCCTTTTCAACGCAACTGAGAAAGATGTTGGCGATGCAATCATCTGCGCTGGAAAACTCCTTAGTGGCGGACTTAAAGCAATAGAGAACGACAAGTTCTCTGTGACGGACTTCATCGTTGAGATGCCTACCGGCTTTAACGTCTTACTTAGTGTTGGATCCGGTCGTGTTGTCCCCTTCATCGGAGAGTCTTGCGGAAGCTTTCCCGGTGCTCTTCTCTATGTAGGTTCCATCCTGCAAAACGGTTTGAGCAGCTAATTCATGCCAGAGGCACTTACCCCTGGCTACTCCAAGGCAAAGAGGCGGACGTTGTCCACTGCGACTTTTATGTTGCGGACAATGTTCCGCCTCTTTTTTTATATAAAGATTGATATTTTTTATAATTTTGTGATAATATATTGTTGCAATCTAAAATAAATGTACATAATATTATTGGTTCATAGGTTCCAATAAAAAGCCTAAATAAATATTATAAAGGAAGGTATTTTATGGATTTCAAACAATGGGAAGGTTTTGATAGAGCTGGAGAATGGACTAAAGAAATTGATGTCCGCGGATTTATTCAAGCAAATTATACTCCTTATGATGGAGATGAAAGTTTTTTAGTAGGTCCTACTGAAAAAAGCACTAAGTTATGGAACAAAATTCAAGCTCTTTATGAAGAAGAAAGAGAAAAAGGTGTATTAGATGTTGATACAAAAACACCTTCAAGCATTGATGCATATGCACCAGGTTATGTTGATCAAGATTTAGAAACTATTGTTGGTCTTCAGACAGATGCTCCATTAAAAAGAGCTATTATGCCTAATGGAGGTATACGTATAGTTGAAAAATCATGTGAATCTTATGGTTATAAAGTTGACCCAGAAGTAGAATATATTTATCATAATTTAAGAAAAACTCATAATGATGGAGTTTTCGAAGTATATACACCAGATATTAGAGCTGCTAGAAGTGCTCATTTATTAACAGGTTTACCTGATGGATATGGACGTGGAAGAATTATTGGAGATTATAGGCGTGTAGCACTCTATGGTGTTGATGTTCTTATTTCAGAGAAAAAAGATGAATTAAATATTTTAGATACAGATGAATTTACTTCTGATATTGTTCGTGATAGAGAAGAAATATCTGATCAAATAGCTGCTTTAACAGCATTAAAATCTATGGCTGCTAAATATGGATTTGATATTTCAGTTCCTGCAAAAGATGCTCATGAAGCTTTCCAATGGACATATTTTGCTTATCTTGGTGCTGTAAAAGATCAAAATGGTGCAGCAATGTCTATGGGAAGAGTTTCTACATTCTTAGATATTTATGTTGAAAGAGATTTAAAAAATGGTACACTAACTGAAGAAATAGCTCAAGAGCTTATGGATCAATTTGTATTAAAATTAAGAATGGTAAGATTCCTTCGTGCTCCAGAATATAATGCATTATTTAGTGGTGATCCTGTTTGGGTAACAGAAAGTATTGGTGGTATGGGAGTTGATGGTAGAACTTTAGTTTCTAAGAATTCATTCAGACTTCTTCATACATTAGAAAATCTTGGACCTGCTCCAGAACCAAATATTACAGTTCTTTGGTCTAAGAATTTACCTATTGCATTTAAGAAATATTGTACAAAAATTTCAATAAAAACATCTTCTATTCAATATGAAAATGATGATTTAATGAGAGTTACACTTGGTGATGATTATGGAATAGCTTGCTGTGTTTCTGCAATGAAGATTGGTAAGCAAATGCAATTCTTCGGTGCAAGAGCAAATTTAGCAAAAGCATTACTTTATGCTATAAATGGTGGTGTTGATGAATTATCAGGAAGACAAGTAGCACCTAGATTTGAGCCAATCAAGGGTGATTATCTAGATTATAACGAAGTTATGGAAAAATATGATGCAATGATGGATTATGTTGCTAAAATATATATTAAAGCTTTAAATGCTATTCATTATATGCATGATAAATATTCATATGAGGCTCTTGAAATG
>NZ_CFJNYH010000087.1:0-2784 GCF_984815275.1 Coprobacillus sp. | reverse complement strand
AGATGTGCCAGGATATGGATATGCTAAAGTTAATGATAAAATCAAAGAAAGTTTTGGCGATATGTTAGATACATATTTAAGAGAACGAGATGTTTTAAAGGGGTTGGTATTAATAGTGGATTATCGACATAAACCAACTCATGATGACAAAATGATGTATGATTATGCTAAGCATTATCATATTCCAGTTATTGTTGTGGCAACAAAAGAAGATAAATTGAAAAGAAATGATTTGAAAAAGAATGAAAAAATCATTAAGGATACTTTGGGGTTTGATAAGAATGATATATTTTTGCGTTTCTCAAGTTTAAATAAAGTGGGTATTGATGAGGTTTGGGAGAGAATTATAGAACTTTGTGAACAATAAATCCTTAACAAATATTCCTAAATAATGTATAATTGCGACTAGGGGGTAATGGAAGAAATGATTAATATTATGTTATGTTGTGCATCAGGGATGTCAACGAGTTTGTTAGTAGAAAAAATGAAAAAAGCAGCTTCTCAAGATGGTATAAAGGTTGATATTTGGGCTGTGGGGGCAAATGAAATAAGAGAAAATGCTGATAAAGCAGATGTTATTTTGCTTGGACCACAAGTAAGATATGCACAAAAAAAGATAGAGTCTGAAGCACCTGGTGTTCCAGTTGCCAATATTGGTATGAGAGAATACGGAATGATGAATGGTGCTGCTGTTTTAAAACAGGCCTTAGATTTGATTGAAAAGAAGTAATGCACTTCTTTTTTTTCATATTCTGTACTTTTTTGCATACAGTTTGATAGGAGGGAAAGTATGCAAAAGATATATTTTAAGAAGTTAGTGGATTTGAATCATCAATTAAAAGAATTGGTATCTATTTCAGTTGATGAATCAATCAATTATAAAATGGAAAGTCAAGGAATGAGAGCAGTAGGTAGTATCATGATGAATGGAGATTATAAAGATGAAAAAGGTAAACATAGTTTTCATGAATCCATTGATTTAGATATTATGGCTTTGTTTGAAAAAATCACTGATAAAAGAGATTTTCATGTGAAAGTAGAAGATTTTGATTATGTGATTAATGAAGGTAATCTATCACTTGTCATACAGGCCTGTGTCTATGGTGTTTTAGATGATGAAGACCGTGTTATTGAAACCTCTGCTCCAAGAGTTGAGGAAACGAATGATGAAGCAGTTGTAGAAGAAATTGAAAGTTTATTGCGTGAAGAAGATGTTGTAGAAGAAGTGCCAGAGGTTGAGATTCCTGTTGTTGAGATTCCTAAAGAAATAGCTATACCGGTTGTAGAGACAGCACCAGTTGCAGCTATTAAAGAAGAAACAGTAGAAATGAAAAAAGAAATACCTGAAGAAGATGATGATGAGGATATTGGTACTTATTATTTATATGTTGTTCAAGATGGAGATAGTTATCAATCTGTAGCAGCTCATTATCAGGTAGACGAATATAAGCTTAAAGACTACAATCACGATCGTCCTTTGACGAAAGGAACTATCGTTATTGTTCCTTATTATTCATGAATGAACTGATTTTACAATACTATAAGATTCAAGTTGTTGGATTGATAAAACTGACTCAAAATGTTTATAAATTGAAAACGAATGATGGTTATTATGTTGCGAAATGTGTTGAAGATAAACATATTGAAACAATCTATGAATATATTGAGACTTTGCATATCCATTGTTTTGTTCAAATATTATTAAATAAAAACAACGAACTTCTTACACCTTATCAAAACAAATATCTTTATCTCATGCCATATGTAGACAACAATCAGGGCTTACTGAAAGAAATGAAGATTAAATATTATTTTGAAACATTAGCTTATCTTCATTATAACAGTTTTTATTTTACAAAAGTGAACCAGCAATATTTTGATACACTTAATTCTGATATCTTAAGAATTATTAATGAAAGAACTGTTTATTATGAACAGATGATTCAAAATTTTGAGAATATTGCAATGCGATCACCAAGTCAATGGATGCTTGTTATGAATTATTATCGGATTTATGAAGCATTATGCAGTGCTCGCCAATATTTATCACAATACTTGGAACACACCAAAGATTATCATCAAGTTCGTGTATGTTTGAATTATAAACATTTTGATTATGATCATATCTCATTAAAATCAAAGGTTTTATTATCGATTGATAATGTTTGTATTGATTTACCAATCTATGATTTGTTTGATATTTATCAAAGAATTCCAGATATTCTCTTTGATTTAGATTGCTTTAGTGAATATTACTTTAAAAAGATAGAAATTAGAGAAGATGAGAAATTGTTATTGTGTTGTCTTATGAATGTTGTTCCTCTTATTGATTATGGCCCTGATGAAATTGAAAATATCATCAGATTATCAAGATTATTGTACTATTTAGACTCAGTCCATAACTTTATAGGTCAATTATAATTGACTTTAATCTACAGCTTTGTTAAAATAAACATACGTTGATGAGGAGGAGTACATTTTGTATTCTTGAAGAGAGTTTCTGGTGGGTGTGAAGAAACAGAAGAAAAAATGGAAGGTAGCCTCGGAGTATGTTTATTGAAATCATGTAGGTAAACACGTAGAACTGCGTTAAAGTTTTGAGGTATACGAAAGTATATAAATTAAGGTGGTACCACGAGCATTCGTCCTTATACGAATGCTCTTTTTTATTTAAAGGAGGAAGAGATATGAGAACTGTTGATTTGGTTGTTTGGGTATTATTTATTGGTGCACTTGTTTTTTTAGGTTATTTCTTTACAAAAAGAGTCAAGGATAATAAGAAGA
>NZ_CFJNYH010000086.1:0-2938 GCF_984815275.1 Coprobacillus sp. | reverse complement strand
TATCAATATTATTAATTAAAAATTTTAACCATTGAATTTCAACAAAAACTCTATACTTAACCAAAGCATATTCAGAAAAGTATTCACCTAAAGCATCTTTAATTCCTGAATAACGTCCATCCAATGGACAAAGAGTCATACTTTCAAATTCTTGTCTCTTCATTTATTTACCACCTTTAAAATATTTTACACCAGCTTCAAATATTTTTTGGTCCATTTCACCATAAATATTCTTATTTCTATTTTCACCTTGACGTTCACTATGTGCCATCTTACCAATAACACGACCATCTGCAGATAATATACCTTCAATTGCACATAATGATCCATTTGGATTATATGGCGATTCCATTGTTGGTTTTCCATCTGTATCTACATATTGTGTAAAGACCTGACCATTATTGAATAATTCTTCAATAACTTCTACTGGTGCCACAAATCGTCCTTCTCCATGAGAAATTGGTACTGTATGAATATCTCCAACATTCACATTTGCTAACCAAGGAGATTTTACAGAGCAGATTCTTGTATCAACCATCTGTGATAAGTGTCGTCCAATAGTATTGAAAGTAAGTGTTGGGTCATCTTTATCCATAGTTTTAATACGACCATATGGAAGAAGTCCTAATTTAACTAAAGCTTGGAATCCATTACAAATACCAATCATTAATCCTTCACGATTATCTAGCAAATCAGTAATTGCATCTTTCAATTTTGGATTTCTTAATACAGTTGCAATAAATTTACCTGATCCTTCTGGTTCATCACCTGCAGAGAATCCTCCAGGTAACATAATAATTTGTGCCTTTTGAATAGCCGCTTCTAATTCATCAACAGATTTCTTAATATCTTCTTCAGTTTTATTTCTAATTAATACCAATTGGACATTTGCTCCCGCTTTTTCAAAAGCACGCTTTGAATCATACTCACAGTTTGTTCCAGGGAAAACTGGAATGACAACATTCACTTCATCATAAATTTTTGAAGCATGTAAAACTGTTCTTTCATCACAATCTTTCATCATCATATCAGTTGTTGGTGCTTTTTCTTTTGTTGGATATACATCATCCAAAACACCTTCATAAATAGCATAAGCATCATCTAATGATAATGATTCATCTTGATAAGAGATAACATGTGTATCATTTGTATGACCAATAATTCTTGTATGATCTAATGTCACTACATTATCATCTTCAACTTCTAAAATAATATTTCCATAATCTTTGCAAATCAATGTCTCTAAAGCAACATCAGCAAGTTCTACACCCACTGCATTACCGAAAGCCATTTTATAAACTGCTTCAATGACTCCACCATCTTTAACAGTATAACTGCTATAAACTTTTCCATCTTGCATTAATTTCATAACAGCATCATACTGTTCTTTTAAAACATCAAAATCATAAACATGGAATTGATCCTTTGGTAACATCACTTCAACCAATGTATGCCCAGCACCTTTTAATTCAGGAGTGATAACATCTTTGACATCAGCCCCAGTAATTGCAAATGATACCAATGTAGGAGGAACATCTAAATCTTCAAATGATCCTGACATAGAATCCTTACCACCAATTGAAGGTAACTTTAATTCAGATTGAACTCTATAAGCTCCAAGTAATGCTGCAAATGGTTTCCCCCATTTACTAGGAATATCTAATAATTTTTCAAAATACTCCTGGAATGAGAAACGAATTGTATGATAGTTTCCACCCATTGCCACAATTTTAGCAATTGATTCCACAATTGCATACATTGCACCATGATATGGTGACCATTTAGAAATAAGTGGATTATACCCATGACTCATTAATGAACAAGTTGTTGTTTCTTTTCCTAAAACAGGAATCAAAGCAGCCATACCTTCAGTTTCAGTTCTTAATGTTTTCCCACCAAATGGAGATAATACTGTTCCATTTCCAATTGATGAATCAAATCTTTCAACCAGACCTTTTTGTCCACACACTGATAAACGGCTTAAAACCTCTTTTGATGTTTCAACAAATGAAGTTTGTGCTTGGTTTGTAAATGGCGTTTTATCAAAGTCTGGTAGTTTCACTTCAATTTCTTGGAATCTTGATGCACCATTCTTATCTAAGAACGCTCTATCAATATCAACAATAGTTTGACCTAAATAACTCATTGTTAAACGATTATTATCAGTGACAGTAGCAACTCTTACAACCTCTAAGTTTTCATCAATACAAGCTTGTTTAATAAACGCTTCATCACTTTCTTCAATAACAATTGCCATACGTTCTTGAGACTCAGAAATAGCCAATTCTGTACCTGTTAAACCTTCATATTTCTTTAAAACTGCATCTAAGTTAATCTTTAAACCTGGTGCCAGTTCACCAACAGCAACACAGACACCACCTGCTCCAAAATCATTACAACGTACAATTTTTTCAGAAACAGCTTTATTTCTAAATAATCTTTGAATCTTTCTTTCTTCCACTGGATTTCCTTTTTGAACTTCTGCACCAGCTGTTGTAGTTGTTTTTAATTCATGAGATTTTGATGACCCTGTAGCTCCACCAATTCCATCACGACCAGTTCTACCACCTATTAATAAAACAATATGATCTTTTAGTGGTTCTAGTCGTTTGACTTGATCTTTTGGTGCGGCTGCTACAACTGCCCCAAGTTCCATACGTTTTGCTACAAATCCATTATCATAAACTTCATGAACATAACCTGTTGTTAAACCAATTTGATTTCCATAGCTTGAAAAACCATGAGCAGCTTCCTGACAGATTTTCCTTTGAGGAAGTTTTCCCTTCATTGTTTCATCAAGAGATTTTCTTGGATCACCAGCACCAGTAATACGCATAGATTGATAGACATATGCTCTTCCTGATAATGGATCACGGATTGCTCCACCTAAACATGTTGCAGCTCCACCAAATGGTTCAATTTCTGTAGGATGGTTATG
>NZ_CFJNYH010000085.1:0-3023 GCF_984815275.1 Coprobacillus sp. | reverse complement strand
CAATTGGGCAAAAATCAGCATCATTAAAAGCGGAATCATTAGTCATTACAACAAAGAAAAAACTTCTTTATAGTTATATAAGTGCAGTCGAAAAAGCAGGTGTTGAGGTTTTGGATATTACAATTAATGCCTATGCATGTGCCAAAGAAGCTTTCGATGCTGTATATCTTCAAGAAGGAGCAATATTAATTGATATTGGTTATAAGACATCAACAGTTGCATTCTTTGAGGGTGGTTATTTGAAATATATCGCGCAAGCTGGTGTTGGAGGATATGATTTAACAAAGAAAATTGCTACCTCTTGGCAAATTCCGATGGATAGAGCAGAGGTTTATAAAGTCAAATATGGAACATGTGATTACCATATTGGTGATGAAGATATTATACATACAACAAGAAATCAGGACAAAGAGACACACTACACACAGAGAGATTTAGCTGAAGTATTAAGTGAAGGTGTTAAAGATATTATGGAAGTCATCAAAACGAAAATTGATATTATTAATGATGGTAGAAGTTATGAAACAGTCATTGTGGGTGGTGGTGGAGAACTTCCTGATATTGAAAAAGTTTCTAGCGTTGTTTTAGAGAGTGCAGTGAGAACTTATCGACCTGATACAATCGGAGCAAGAGATATGTCTTTTGTCTCTTGTTTAGGAATGATGTATTATTTAAATGATCGTTCAAGAATATTAGGAAAAATGGATCCTTCATTAATTTTACCTGATATTTCAAGTACGATGAGTATCAGATTTAAGGGATTGACGAAATCCAAACCGATTCATAGTGATAAAAAGAATAAAAGTAGATTTTCGAAGGTTATTGAGAATTTCTTTAGTGAAGAAGATTAATATAAAAGTGAGGATGGAAATATGGATAGTAATTTAGATTTTGTACAAGTTGCAAAGATTAAGGTCATTGGAGTTGGTGGTGGTGGTTGTAATGCTGTCGCTAGAATGGCTAAAGATGGAGTAAGGGGTGTTGACTTTTATGTTGCAAATACTGATGCTCAAATTTTAAAAGGAATAGATATTGAAAATAAAATTATTTTAGGAAGAGAATTAACTCATGGTCTAGGAGCGGGAGGAAATCCAGAAGTCGGACGCAAAGCTGCCTTAGAAACTGAACAGGAAATTAAAGAAGCTCTATCAGGAGCTAATATGGTTTTTGTCGCTGCTGGTATGGGTGGAGGAACTGGAACTGGTGCTGCACCAGTTGTTGCGAAAATTTGTAGAGAATTAGGAGCATTAACAGTAGGAGTTGTGACTTCACCGTTTACTTTTGAAGGTCCAAAGGTTTTAAGACAAGCAAAAGGTGGATTGGCTGAACTTAGAGAAAATGTTGATTCTATTATTGTTGTTTCTAATGATCGTTTATTAGATGCAATTGGAAGAAAGCCTATGGGTGAAGCTTTTAGAGAAGCTGATAATGTTTTAAGACAAGGGGTTCAAACAATTACTGACTTGATTGCTATTCCTGCCTTTATTAATCTTGATTTTGCTGATGTTTCATCAGTTATGAAAGATAGAGGTTCTGCGTTAATTGGTATTGGAATGAGTGATGGTGAAAATAAAGCTGAAGAAGCAGCAATGCGTGCTATTTCTTCACCATTATTAGATGTATCTATTGCAGGGGCAAAAGATGCTATTGTTAATGTGACAGGTGGAACAAATATTACTTTATATGATGCGAATACTGCTCTTGCAACAATTAGAGAGGCAGTTGGAAATGATGTCAATACAGTATTGGGAGTTGCTATTAATGAAAATTTAGATGATCAAGTTATTGTTACTGTGATTGCAACTGGTTTTGAAGATGATGAAGAACCTACCCCAATGCCTACTCAAACACAAAGTATGCCTAGACAAACATCACCTTATGAATCAACTGTAAGACCTACAGTTTTTGAAACTCAAGATGATGATGACGATGATGTTCCAGCATTTTTAAGAAATAGAAAATTATAAGCTAACTTGATGTTAGCTTTTCTTGTATAAGGAGGATATATGAAAAAAATAGGATTTATTGGAATGGGGAATATGGCAGGAGCAATTGCCTGCGGCATTGAGAAGTCTGGATTTTTAAAAGCAAGTGATATGATTGCTTTTGATATTATGGATGGACAATTAGATAAAGTCAAAGAGTTAGGTTTCTCAATTGCGAATAGTGAAGAAGATGTTGTACAACAAAGTGAAATGGTTTTTATAGGTGTTAAGCCGCAAGTCGTTGAGAAAGTTTTAGAACCATTGAAAGACCTATTAAAAGAAAAAGCAATAATTTCAATTGTGTTAGGATATGATTATGCTAAGTATAATGAAATACTTGATGGATCTACAAGGCATATTTTTGTTATGCCTAATACACCAGCTCTTGTATTAAAAGGAATGTCGTTGTTAGAAGAAACACATTCATTAACTAAAGAAGAATTTGCTTTCACACTAAATATGTTTGCCTCTATTGGAGAAGTAGAGATTGTTCCTAGTCATCTCATGGGAGTTGCTGGTACAGTTAGTGGTTGTGGACCTGCTTTCATATATATGGTTATTGAAGCGATGGCAGATGGTGCTGTGAAAGAAGGAATGCCAAGAAGTATGGCCTATAAATTGGCTGCTCAAACTGTACTTGGATCAGGTGCAATGCAGTTAGAGACAAAGATACATCCTGGTATATTAAAGGATAATGTCTGTTCACCAGGTGGATCAACAATTAGAGGTGTTGAGGCATTGGAAAAAGGCAATATCAGAGCAACATTCATTAGTGCTATTTCAGCTGCTTTACATTATAAATAAAATATTAAAAAGGCTATGTTTCATTTTTGTTGATGAAATCAACCTTTTTTTATTTTATGTCTATTTGTGCAGAAAAAAATATAAAAAAAACGAAGAAAAGACTTTACAAGGGAGAGGAGAAATGATATTATAAGTGAGCACTCGACGAGAGAGGCGCCAGAGAGGTGCCGAAAACGGGTCAAGGACATTGAAAACTAAACAGAAAACACGTCAAAGAAAGTAGTAAGAAAAAAG
>NZ_CFJNYH010000084.1:0-3251 GCF_984815275.1 Coprobacillus sp. | reverse complement strand
TATCAAAGTCCAAATCAGTATGAAAGAAGTTATGCAAAAAAACAGTTAAGCTAGATGAAATATTTCAGTTTAACTGGTACTTTTTCTTGACGTAGTACCAGTAACAGAAGCATGATGACGGGTTAATTCACGAGCTTGTTTCATATCGAGCTTACGCTGAGCGACTCTAGTATAATCTCTATCAAAGAATACTGAACAAATAAGAAAAGTCTCTTTTTTATCATTGTTAGTCTTTCTTATTTTGCTTTTGCGCTTGGCATCAGTTATTTATCAACTTGAAAAATTTGGTCGCTCGCATATCAAAGCATCTTAGGTTCTTTTCTATAAATATCTTCTTTTTGAGCACATGTATAGATGCTCTATTTGTCATACAATTTTAAAGGTTCAAATATATCTGAAATGCAATTATGTGATTCATTCAATAATTAGCATTTTTAGACTTTACTTTTAATAGTTATTGAAACTGGAATAAACATTAAATATGTTTGTATCCCAGCTACCCTTATCGCATTAGACTGTTCTCGAAAAGTGGGCTGTCACGATTCTTTGAAGAGATTGATTCTTATCAACAAATATATTCGGAAATTCAGCAATAGTATCAAAAACAAGAGAATTCTTAAGCAATCATTAGTTTGCGTATAACTGGAGAGAGTGCGGCTATTCAAATAAAAAATTATATTGAGTCACATTCGTATTTAGAAAATACGGATATAATTCTATTAGTGATTTCTGATCATGAATACTTGCTAAGAAAAGTAAATCAAATACAAAAAAACAAAGGATTGTGTGTGAGGTAGGGACTTATAATCAAGAATTATATGGTATACCATACATTCCAATTTCAAAACTATTTGATATTTCATCAGATAAACTAGATATTTTGTTATCTTTAGAAACTTTAGAATCTGTCATGTCAGTAAATTATGATGCGATATATGCTTACTTGGAAGAACAGTTGGAAGGTTTTGACCTTCAGTTATTAAAGAAAATTTTGCCAAAGACTATTCTTAGAATAAAGAAAGTATTGCATGGCTTATCATCTGATCAGGAAGTTGGGTTATTTATGCATATTACATGTTAAATCTATCGATTACAAAAAGAGAATAAATCAATAAGAAATGAAACAAGCCTTTATATAATGATTTGAAAGAAAATTTACAACTGTTTGAAAAAGAATTTTTTATAAAATTTGATGATGACGAGTTAGCTAATATAATCCAAATTAAAAAATGTTAAATCATTACTTTTTTATTAAAATTAGTGTATGAAGTTACAGTAATTGGCTAAAAGAACTCTTTAATTATAAAAATGAAATAAAAGATTTGAATAATGATGTTGGCTTATGCATCTTTCTAATCGTTTTTCATTTATACTAGTTTATTATTCTAAATTCTGAGCTAAACTAATAGTAGCAGATTATAATGATATTGGAGGTATAAGATATGAATGATCAAAAAAAAATTCAAGTATTACAAGATGTTATTCGAATTCCATCAGTAAACGGGAAAGAAGCAGAAGTAGCATCCTATCTTTCTAAACTATTTATAGATTACAGTATTGAAAGTGAAAGAGTGCCTTATTGTCCAGGACGAGATAACTTGGTTGTAACTATTTCTACAGGGCACGGCAAAGTCTTAGGGCTTTCTGGGCATATGGATGTTGTGTCTGCTGGAAATGAAAGCATGTGGAATTATCCACCTTTTGAGGCGCATATTGAAGGTAATCGTCTCTATGGACGCGGATCGACAGATATGAAGGCCGGATTAATGGCGATGGTCATTGCTATGATTGAATTAAAAGAAGAAGGATGTCCATTTAATGGGACAATCAAATTGTTGGCGACTGTTGGGGAAGAGGTTGGAGAACTAGGAGCTGAACAATTGACAAAAGAAGGTTATACAGATGATTTGGATGCACTTATTATTGGGGAACCTACTGGATATGTTTTAGGCTATGCTCATAAAGGATCTATTAACTATACGGTAGTGTCTAATGGTAAAGAAGCACATAGTTCAATGCCACAGGAGGGATATAATGCTATTAGACGTTTAAATGATTGCATTATGGTATTCAATCAAAAAATGGACAAGATATCAAACGATTATATCAATGAAGAATTGGGAAAAACAATACATAATGTCACAATTATTCGCGGTGGAACCCAAATAAATAGTATTCCAAATAAGGCTATTGCACAAGGAAATATACGGACTATACCAGAATTTGATAATGGTAAAGTGATTGCTCTATTAAAGGAAACAGTTGCACAATTAAATCAAGATAATTTATTTCCATTGGAGTTAACTATTAATTACAACAAAATTCCCGTTGAAGCCAACAAAAACTCCACATTGATTCAAGCTATTCAAAAACAGTTTGATACACCGTTACCAGTTTTAGGAGGCCCTGCTACTACAGATGCTGCAGAGTTTATAAAGTCACAGAAACAATTTGATATAGTGGTTTTTGGACCTGGTGTTACTACAGTTCCTCACCAAATCAATGAATATGTGGAAATTAGTAATTATTTTGAACAAATTGACATCTATAAAAAGATAATTACTACCTACTTAAGTGATGAATAATTAATGAACTTTATAGAGAAAAATAGTAATTAGATTTTTTCGCTGATTAGGTATTGTACAGTGTATGAAGCACTGGTACTATGTCAAGATTTCGGACAAGTTAAATACAAGAATTTAGTTTGTCTCGTCTAACATTTTATATTTTTTCTCAAATTGGTCCGGCAACATATATTCACAATGCGAACGTATTCTCATTGTGTTTAAAAATTTTTCCAACTATTCAAATATTAGTTTTCATAACCCTGGATTTTAAATCTGTTTATCCACTCACGTTTTATTGATGCATGAAATGTTTCTATACATGCATTATTTCGCAGGTAGCTTTTTTGAATAGCTTTTTATCATATTTTCTGTCAATTCTTTATATATGAGAGATAGAGTTGGATAAAATACACTAAATTGGACAGTTTTTAAGAAAATTATTATATGAAAAAAACAAGAAATGAGGTAATCTGAAATGGTAATCGACAGGATTGTGAGAAAATTAAGCAAGAACTTACATAATTTATAAGTATCACACTAGAGATGGAATTTAGTAAAGAAAAAACTCTGATTACACATAGTAATACTTTTGCTCGTTTTCTCGGATATAATGTCAGAGTACGCTGTGATAGTGCTAGTATAAATTTAGTACCAGTTAAATAGAAATAATGTCTAAAAAAATGA
>NZ_CFJNYH010000083.1:0-3281 GCF_984815275.1 Coprobacillus sp. | reverse complement strand
AAATAAACTTGTAAAGATGACTAGTCATCTTTACAAAATATATTATACGAGGAGAATAGTTATGAATATATATAAATCAGCTGATCAATTGATTGGCAAAACACCATTATTAGAATTATCAAATATTGAAAAGAAATATCACTTAGAAACAAATATTATTGCAAAATTAGAATATTTTAATCCTGCTGGGAGTGTTAAGGATAGAATTGCAAAAGCAATGATTGATGATGCAGAAGCAAAAGGATTGATAAATAAAGACACTGTTATTATTGAACCAACTTCTGGAAATACTGGTATTGGGCTTGCTTCGGTTGCTTCAGCCAGAGGATATCACGTTATTATTGTCATGCCTGAAACAATGAGTATTGAAAGACGACAACTAATGAAAGCATATGGAGCTGAACTTGTTTTAACTGAAGGTGCTAAAGGGATGAAGGGCGCTATTGCAAAAGCAAAAGAACTCAGTGAAAAACTTATGAATAGTTTTATTCCTAGTCAATTTGAAAATCCAGCTAATCCCCAAGTCCATACTTTAACAACTGGTCCAGAGATATGGGAAGATACTGATGGTCAGGTAGATATATTAGTAGCTGGTATTGGAACAGGTGGGACAATTAGTGGTGTTGGTGAATATTTAAAATCCAAAAATCCAGATATCCAAGTGATTGCAGTTGAGCCAAAAGATTCTGCCATTTTATCCACAGGGAAAGCAGGTAGCCATAAGATTCAAGGAATTGGTGCAGGATTTATTCCACAAGTGCTTAATACAAAAATTTATGATGAAATTATAACTGTTTCTAATGAAGATGCTTTTCAGTTAGGAAAAGAAATAGGACATAATGAAGGTATATTAGTGGGAATATCTTCTGGAGCAGCAGTTTATGCAGCTATTCAGGTTGCACAAAGATTAGAAAACAAGGGTAAAAATATTGTTGTCATATTACCTGATATAGGTGATCGTTATTTATCTACCCCAATGTTCCAATAAATATTTCGTTTAATATAGTATAAAGATAAGAAAATCTCTTTTCAGTATAATGTGAAAGAGACTTTTATCTTATTTCAATGAAATATTATGATATTGTTCATATTTATCGATAACTTAATTACTCATGTTATGGGTAAATAAATTGTAAATACTCATCAAATGGGTATTTGTAATTACATACTTAGTTAAAGTCATGATTATAGCTTTGTTGAAATCGTTGATTGTCTTTCAATAATTTGAGGGGATAGCATAATAGTTTCTGGGATTGTGACTTCATGTTGCATTTCATGAATTCTACGAATAACTTTTTTAGCAATTTCATAACGACTTACTTCAAGTGTTGAAAGTGTTGGTGTCATAGATTGACAAAATTGCATGTTATCAAATCCAATAACTTTAATATCTTGTGGAACTTTATAACCATTATATTGTAGTGCATTGATAACAATTGCTGCATTGCGGTCATTAACACAAACAAAAGCTTCAGGCATTTTTCGATATGTTAATAACATTTTTTGAATATAGCGATAATCATCATTTAAAACTGCTTTTTCAATGCCCTTTGTTAAACAAATCAATTCATGTTTTTGAGGAGGGAAGTGATTAATCATACATTGTCGATAACCTTGATATCTTTCTTTAAAGTTCTTGGAACTTTCAACTTCGCCTACAAATCCAATTTGTTTATATCCCTTTTTAATAAGATAATCACAACTTATATATCCACCTAAAAAATTATTTGTGATAACAGTATCTATATTAAAATAAGGGATAGAATGATTCACACAAATAATTTCTTTAATATATAAATGTAATGAATAAATCATTTCATCACTTAGAAGTATAACGCCTGCCACATGATGTTCACTCACACATTCAGGGACATTAAAATGAGCAAAATCATAATACTCAGTTAAAATACGATAACCAAAAATACGTGCTTCGTTTGTCATATGGTGAAGTAAATCTAAATAATAATGTTTATCATTCTTTTTCTTATTTTCAATCATAATAACTAATGTTTTATTCTTTAAAGTCTCTTTAATATTGAGTTTTTTAAAGTATAATTCATTTCAGAGGCAGCTTCTAAAATTTGCATTCTTAATTCATGAGAAACACCTTCTTTATCATTTAATGCTATAGAAACGGCATTAATAGAAATGTTGAGTTTATGGGCAATATCTTGCATAGTGGTATTTTTCGACATTATTTTCACCTCTTTTATCAAGATTATAGCATCTATTTTTATTTTCAACTATAAGTTTCAAGTAAAAGAATTCGTTTTTCAAGTAAATGGGAATTGTTTGAAGTCAAGAATATTGAAATAATAGTATTAAGGAAAGGGGTGCATTTGAAATGAAAATAGGTAAAAAATTATTAGTCTTATCTTTGTCGTGTTTGATGATTATGTCTCAATTCAATCGAGTCCATGCTAGCGAGGAATTAACAGGAAGAAATTTAAAGCAAAGATCATTAGAAGTTGTAGAAAATATGCCAAATATATCAAGTCATTATAAAATTCTTGATTGGGCAAAAAGAGGGAAAGATTTAAATGATTTTGTATTTGATTATACAGCAACGAATTTTGATAAAAAAACTGAATTTTCAGTAAAAGAAGGAAGAACATTCTCAACAATTTATCGAGATGATAAATATGGTGGGTATATGATTCCAGCATTCTATGGTGAAGATAGACCATTAAGAAGTACAGAGAAACATGATGGTGAAGATGATCAAGAATCTATTTCTGTAACAAGTGCTTTAATTGTTGCATCATTATTAGGTATTAATATGAATAAAGAATTACCTAAGGAATTAAAAGGAAAAACAACAATAGAAGGTGGTTATGAAATTAATACGTATCTTGATAATGCTTTGAAATATTTTTGGAATGGTGATAAGGGAAATGTATTTACTAATGTTCCAAATGGATCTGAAAGTAAACTTCAGAATATGGAAAATGTTTCTAATGCTTATGGAGATTTTTGGTATTTATTAATTGCTAATCAGAATTTTTATCGATTAGCTTACTTAAATCCGGATTGGAAACCTGAAGAAGTATTGAAATTACAAGAAACAGTTGCAGATCGTATGATTGATATGGTTGATGTTTTAAAACAAAAATATCCAGATGATTTGTTTAATATTCAATGTTTTGATTTTGAGAATATGGAAGCTGTTAAGGGATGGCATCAACCAGATGCAGCGGTTGGAACAGGATGTATTTTGTATTATTCTGGCTCTGTGTCAAGAGTGGAGGATAAAGGAATAACTATTGAAAAATAGGGATTCC
>NZ_CFJNYH010000082.1:0-3869 GCF_984815275.1 Coprobacillus sp. | reverse complement strand
CATGATACTGCTTGCTTCCGACATGATAGACTGCATCTTCCCATCTGCCTCCACTGTATGTCCCTGTATCTCTCCATATCTTGACTGGCTTATATTCCCTTGGATGAGACCAGATGTACTCCATCATATCTCTACTATGCTCATTCATATTTGTTACATACTGCTCTGTTAACTGTTTGGTTCCATATGAATAATTATAAATAGTATTAATCTTTGATGCAGTATTCACTCTTACACCTGGAAAGTTACAGGCCTGTGTTCTCACATAATTTAATAGTTCTATTGCCTTTGATATATACGTCTTATGGATAGTACTTGCACAACTATATCCTACGCTTGATTGTACAGCAGATTCATTCACATTTCCAGCATGTTTTATGGTTTCGCATATGATTTTATATTTTCCTACCAGTACAATTTCTGAGTCTTCTGATCTTATTATTCTTTTTAGTGAATAATTGATTGATATATAATCAAGATCCATTGTGTCACAATAAGCTTTGACTGCTTCATTCAAAAGACTCTTATCCATACTGTTATACTTTCTATATGCTTCATCTATTCCATGATTTTTGGCATATTCAACAAATGACTCTTTCTGTTTCTTCTGCTCTGCTGCCTTCTTTTTTGCAGATTCTTGTTTTTTCTTTTCTTGATCAACCTTATCTGCGACTTTCCTTATAGTGTTGCTTGATCTACTGATAATTGAATTGACAACATTCTTTACGACTTTGACTGCCTGCTGAATGATTTTCTTGTTTACAAAGTCTGCTGCCTTCTTAACTGTATTGACAATCGCCTTTGTAACAGTTTTAGCTCCATTATAGATTGTACTGATAGCCTTCTTTGCCCCATTATATATATCCGACACTACTTTTTGTATTCCATCCCATAAATCGCCCAGCCACGAATGTCCACTGGGATCCTTATACATAGATGGATTGTTCAATGCATAGATATACTGATTGTATTCACTTGCATTTCTCTCTCCCAGATAGTTATCTCTTGACAGGAAGCGTCCATTTGCTGTCTCATAGTATCTTGCTCTAAGATACTGGTAGTTGTACTCCGTATTCTCTCCTCTATAGGCATAGCTGTCATTGATATTCTCTAGACTTTTTCCAAAGTCATCATACGTAAAGATATGCTTATCCAGTCCATCATCACTGATGACACTTCCTTGTCTTTCAACTCCCTATCTTCATACTTATTGATTGTACCAAATAGCTAAAGACGAGTGTAATTCTTATGATTAACTTTAGTCAAGAAATACTCCAATGGCAATCCTAACAATCTACGTATTAACTCATCATCTTTGAGGATATCTAATACGACACTTAGATAATCAATCTTGATACTTAATTCTTTCTTTGATATGTTTATGTCCTCCTTGTCTTCCACACAGTAACTGCCCACAGAGAAGTGATTTGTTGCATATTTATAAAAATTTATCATATTATTTTAAATCATAAGATTCTACAACAAAGAACTTTGCAGTCGTAAATCAACTGCAAAGCCTTATGTAGAGACTATTTCCTGCTCTTTGGTCTGTATGTGTAGGGCGGTGTTACTAATGCGCCCTATAAGGATTGTCACTACGCTCCAATCCAAGCCACCTCCCTTGCTTACACTTCGTACGCTAGGAGTGGCTTGAAGCTTCAACTTCTTACCAGAGCTTCACAAAAAAGGAGCTTATAAAGCTCCGATTCTTAAACTAATATCAATTTATCGACTGCAAAATACTATCAGCTACAATCATACAATCTTCTATAGTATTTAAAAATACATCTTCACCAAACGTCTTTTTGAAGACATTGTAAATGATTTCTGATAAATATTGATGTTCAATATTTACTTTGTCTTCAATAACACTATATATTTTATTTATTTCATAATCGTATTCATCAGGCGGAGCAAATGGTAATAAATCAATAGGGTCCCATTCATCTATGATTTTCTTTATGCGTTCTTTTTTTATATTATTCATGCCTTTTACTTATCCTTCCTTTAAAAAATATTTAACGATGTAATCTTGAAAATGATTATTTACCTTTACCAAACAATTTATCTACGATCTCTAGCATATTAGCATCAAAATTTGCGCTTGACCAAGTTGTCACTAATTTCCCATTTGAAGTAACAACAGCAACACCATCACGAGAAACAAAAGCATATTTACCATTTCCTTGAGATAATGCTTTACCATTTGCTACATAGCTATCTACCATTTCTTGATTAATCCCACGTTTAACCATTGAGTCATTCGTAGCATGGTCAGCATATTGCTCCCAATCTACTTTTAAACTTGGCTTTTCTACATAAGTACCCATTTTACCAAAATCATCACCAAATTCAGCTCCACTAGCTCCCTGCGGGCTGGGTTTGACTACTTATTTTTTAAGTGGTCAAATACTGGATATGTCCTTATTTTACCACGTTTTCTTTGCTTTTTCATCTTCTCTTATGCACTTGCTTTACTTTCTTCTCTTTTGGTAGGTATTTGATAGGCTGTTTTCCTCTTCATCATACTGTAAATGATGTTCACTAATCTTCTCATGATACATAATAATGCTTGTATCTTTGTCTTTCCCTCTGCTATTTTGCATTCAAAATAAGCTCGCATAATTGGGTTGCGTGCTTCGCCTTTGGTATTTACCTGTATTTGTTGCATAGTTTAGAAAAGTTTTCTATTCTCTTCACAATGAAACACAAATGCAAATGTGAATTTGTCTACCATTTTAGAAAACATTTTATCTTTTCTACTATTATTACAAATGAAAGGTAACGAATTGGCAAGATTCTTAAAATTACTTACACTATTACTACTGTTGCAAAGACCTTAATTCCGTAAAATGAGCAAAACTTCATTAAACATTTATATTTACTCCTATTTTTTGGCATAAAACTGTGCAGTAAAAAAACAGGATTTAAGCCATTAAAATAACCTATTTCCTGTTTCTTGGTGTGTATGTGTAGGGCGGTGTTACTTGTCGCCCACACAAGGATTGTCAATAACGCTTCAATCCTCAAGCCCTTCCCTCTGCTTACACTTCGTACACAGAGAGGACTTGATTGAGTTGCAAATTCAACCTGTTAATTTTTGACAAAGAAAAAGAGCACTCTCACTATGAATACTCTTTCTCTGATGTATATTATTTAATTTTTAATTTCTCTAACAATAATACCTTTTTTAGTGGCGCAATCATTTATTTCTTTTATTAAATTATTTCTATAGATTGCTATTGCAGCATGTATCTCTCTTTCTCCATCCCCACCTTCATATTCGGGAAAAATAATATAATTGGTTTGGTCCATTTTTTTAATAATGAATTCATTCCCCTCAAATTCTCCATTTCTGATATGAAATGATGTGATGAACAAAATAATATCATCATATAACTCTTGCGTGTTAATTTCTGATTGTAAAAATCTTTCTAAAACGTTCATGATATTTTCCTTTCTATTTAACAGGAAATGCACTTAGCATACCTCCATCTTCTGATAAAACAATCTTAATTAGCGTTTCACCCTTAGTTCCAATAACTTTCCCTACATCAATAATAATTTCATAACTTTGAGACCCAAGCTTTGTTATGCCATTGTCTGCTATGGTTTTAATTGTTCCATTCTTTAACCCTTCTCTTAATATTACTTCTGCCTCTGCCTTGGAACCTCCTAGAAATTTAGTTCCATTACCACCACTAGTTGATAGATGTTTTGGCTTTACATAAGCATCATCAAGATTAAACCTTTTTAAGACATCTTTTCCTTTATTAAATATTGAATTAGCTCCACTAACTCCCTGATAGCCACCATTAGATGAAGAGGGAGGTGCATAGCCTGGACTTGTATTTCCTGATGAAGCATAT
>NZ_CFJNYH010000081.1:0-4498 GCF_984815275.1 Coprobacillus sp. | reverse complement strand
CCGCTGACCCTCTGCTTGTAAGGCAGATGCTCTCCCAACTGAGCTAAACCTCCATATTGGCTGGGATACCTGGATTCGAACCAGGGAGATGACAGAGTCAAAGTCTGTTGCCTTACCGCTTGGCTATATCCCAATAATCATGCTCATATAATATAACAATTTTCTGCGTTTTAGTCAATATCTTTATTCAAATTTTCCTAAAAAATGTTTAAATCATCCCTTTTATTGAAAAACCATCCTTATTATACACATTAAAACTAGAATTATTCCTCATATTTCAAAATAAAAAAGACATAAATTATGCCTTTTCTAATAATTTTTCTACACTTATCAACTTAACACAAAGAACAAATAATTCTGTTGCTTGTTTTAATTCTTCTAATTTTGGGAAAGAAGGAGCAATTCTAATGTTAGCATCATGAGGATCTTGACCATATGGATAAGTTGCTCCAGCTGTTGTTAGGAGTGTGCCCGCTTCTTTACATTTTTGTACAATAGCTTTTGCACAGTTTTCCATTGCCATAAAGGAAATGAAGTATCCTCCTAATGGTTTAGTCCATTCAGCAATTCCTAATGGTTCAAGTTCTCTTTCAAAAATATTTAAAACAGCTTCAAATTTAGGCTTTAATAGACTTGCCTGTTTTTGCATATGTGTATCTATACTTTCAATTTTATTAAAATACTCTA
Source organism: Coprobacillus sp. (assembly GCF_984815275.1). NCBI lineage: Bacteria > Bacillati > Bacillota > Erysipelotrichia > Erysipelotrichales > Coprobacillaceae > Coprobacillus > Coprobacillus sp. Next base: position 3,811 of record NZ_CFJNYH010000081.1, on the reverse strand, counting down.
CATGTCTTAATTGATTTAATTTATCATATCCAATACATTGAATAGACATGTGTTTTAAAATATCCTCTTTATTTTCAAGTGATGTTGCCAATGCTGCAACACCTGAACCTGGTAAAGTGACTTTAGATGTTGAGCAGAATTCAAAAACGAGATTTGGCTGTCCAGCCTCCTGGCAAGCTTTTATAAGATTTTTAACATGTTCTTGTTTATCATTATATAAATGGTGAACTAAATATGCATTATCCCAAAAGATTCTAAAATCTTTTGCTGCAGGATTCAAATTTGCAAATCGTTCTACAACCTCATCAGAATATGTTATGCCAGTTGGATTGGAATACTGAGGAACACACCAAATGCCTTTAATGCTTTCATCAGTTTGAACATATTTTTCAATAAGGTCCATATCTGGACCATTTTCATGCATAGGAATATTAATCATTTCAATGCCAAAATGTTCTGTTATAGCAAAATGGCGATCGTATCCAGGAACAGGGCATAAGAATTTAATTTTATCTAATTGGCACCATGGTTTCTCTCCTAAATAGCCATGGGTATAACCTCGACTAATTTGATCAAACATAATTGTTAAACTAGAATTTCCATAAACAATAACATTTTGAGAAGAAGTGTTTAACATCTTTGCAAAAAATTCTTTAGCTTCATCAATACCATCCAAAATACCATAATTACAATATTCATATTGACTTCCAAAGTCATAATGACTATTAATGACATCCAATATATCAGTAGATAAAAGTAACTGATTGACATCCGGCTTTCCCCTCGCCATATTTAACTTCAAACCTTTTGCTTTAACCTGCTCATATTGCTTACATAAATCATCATGTAAAGAAACTAATTCTTCATGATTCATGTCTTTATACATCTTCATGATATATCCCTCTCTTTTTACATATTAATCGAGGTAATTGTACTCTTTCAGTACATAAAAATCAATCTCTAATAAACATAAGTTAATAAAAATAACATAAATAGGAATAATTACTATTTATAATCTATAAATTGTGGTATAATCCTTATAAGGAGGTATGAAATATGGATTCAAAAGCATTTTTTAAACTCAGTTATGGATTATATATTGTGACTTCAAAAAACGATAATCAGGAAAGTGGCTGTGTCATTAATACAATGACACAAGTGACAGCAGAACCATCACAAGTCTGTATAACATTAAACAAGGAAAATTATACAACTCAAATCATTGAAAAAAGTGGTGTATTTAATGTCAGTGTCTTATTAGAAAAAGTTCCTATGGAAATAATTAGAACATTTGGATTCCAATGTGGTAAAGATGTCAATAAGTTTGAAAACATTGCGTATGAAACTGATGTTAATGATGTTAAATACTTAACAGAGAACACAGCAGCAATGTTTGCTTGTCGTGTTAAAAAAACTGTTGATGTAGGAACACATCTAATGTTTATCAGTGAAGTTGAAGATGCTCAGACATTGAGTGATGAAACTGTTTTAACATATGCAGCTTATCATGATAAGAAAAATGGTACAACACCTAAGAGTGCACCATCATATGTTGAAGAAACAACGAAGCAAGGTTGGCGTTGTGATGTTTGTGGATTTATTTATGAGGGCGAAACTTTACCAGAAGATTATATTTGCCCAATATGTAAGGTTGATGCAAGTCATTTTCATAAAATTTAAAAAGAGAGCTGTCAAGCATACTCTCTAATCCTGAATTTGCAATTTTCTTAAGACAACAACAAATGTTGTCTTTTCTTTATGACTTGTTGCAAAGATTTGACCATTATGTATTTGCACAATATTCTTAGCTATAGCTAATCCTAATCCTGTTCCTCCTGTTGAAGATGAACGTGATGCATCAGAACGATAGAATTTATCAAAAATATATGGTAAATCTTCTTGAGCAATAGGATGACCATAATTCATAATTTTAATTGTGACGTTCTGGTCATCAGTTAAAACCTCAATTTTAATATCATTACCATCTTGTCCATATTTAACAGCATTTGATAATAAATTATCAAAAACTCTTGCTATTAATTGGCCATCTCCTTGAATGAAAAGATTGGGTTGAGCTATATTAATCACTGGAGTTAAATCATGCTCTTGAAATGTTGGATAGAATTCATCAACAATTTGAAGAATTAATTCAGATATATTAAGAGTTGTCATATGAACTCTTACATCAGCTTTATCTAAACTTGTAAATTCAAATAAATCATCCATCATTCCTTGTAACTTCTTTGCTTTTTCATAAGCAACCGTAGAATACTTTTGAATATCTTCTTTAGAAAGATGTTCATTATTTTTAATTAATTCTAAATATCCAACAATAGTTGTTAATGGAGTTCTTAAATCATGAGCAACATTTGTAATTAAATCATTTTTTTGTTTCTCAGCATTTCTCTCAGCATCAAATGCTAAACGCTCATTTTCTTTTAAAATCTCACTTTCTTTTTCTTTGTCCTTTAATGTTTTTGCCAAAGCATTAATATTGGCAGCTAATAATCCTAATTCATCATCATACTCAATAGGAGCCTCAACATTATAATCTCCTGCAGTGACTTCTTGAATAGTCCCACTAAGTACACTTAAATACTTTAAGGTAATATTCATTAAATCAAAGAAAATAACTAAAAAGAGAAATAATGAAATAATAAATGCAATAAAATATCTTAATTCAATAGACATTCCTAACAAATTAAAATTATCAAAAATAATAATTAATGCACTATAAATTAAGAATGTCATAATATAAGTCACAATTAAATTAATAAAAAGTCGCCATCTAAAACTACTAATAAACAATCTCTTAATCTTTTTCATCATAAATCAAATTTATAACCAATACCCCAAACTGTTTTAATATGACGTGGATTTCTTGGCTGTCTTTCTATTTTTTCGCGTAGTTTTCTAATATGAACCATAATAGTATTATTAGAATTTGTGGACTTTTCATGCCATATCTTTTCATGCCATATCTTTTCAAAAATATCTTCAATTGAAAAAACTGTTCCTGGTTGACTTGCTAATAAGACTAAAATTTCATATTCAATTCTTGTTAATGCGAGTGACTGATTATCTAAAGTAACAGATTTCTTTTGAGTATCAATGATAAGATCACTTGCTTCTATAATATGAGAGGAATCATTAATAGGTTTGTTAAAAACCTGAAATCTACGTAATTGTGATTTTACTCGTGCAACTAATTCCATTGCATTAAAAGGTTTACTGACATAATCATCTGCACCAGTTAAGAGTCCTTCAATTTTATCATTATCTGCTGTTTTTGCAGAAACAATAATAACAGGTATATTATATTTTTCTCTAATCATTTTTAATGCCTGTATTCCATTGATTTCTGGCATCATAACATCTAATATAACAAGATCAATTTGATAAGTCCTAATATCTTCTAATAATGTTAATGCATTATATCTTTTTTCTACATGATAACCTTCTTGACTTAAATAAATTTCAATTAAATCAGTAATCTCTTTTTCATCATCAATAACTAATATATGAGGTGCTTCCATTTTACTTCCTCCTCTTCATTCTTATTATATATAATTTTAAAAAATATCAAAGAAATTTTTTAAAATGTTTAAAGTATGTGTTTTGAAAAGTTTGATTTCATTATCTTAGTTAAAAAGAAAGCTAAAGAATTTCTATTATTTTGTAATACTTTGGTTTTCTGTTATGTTTAAAATAATAATTTTACTTTTTTATCTATTTAACTATTCATAATATAAATTGTATTAAATTATATATGTCTTTTTGACTATCTTTTTATATCTTCTTAAATGTCCGC
>NZ_CFJNYH010000080.1:0-4619 GCF_984815275.1 Coprobacillus sp. | reverse complement strand
AAATGCTTGAAAGTGTAATATTTATAGGGATAATCAAAAATCAGATATAAAGTTTTAATCAATTGTTATTACAACCTCAACAATTGTAATAGGAACTTCATTTCAAAATTTTTATAACAACTATGCAATTATGTTTATTTTGACATGTGTTAGTATAGTTTTATTAGGTATAGAATATGTATTTATAAAAAATTATTATGATGGTTCTTTTCAATTATCTGGTCATTCTATAATCATTTTAAGTTTATGTTCTGTTGTAACATTTGTTATTATTAACGTAATATTAAGAGAGTATGTTTTAGGTTCAATATCATTTGGTTTCTGCGCAAGTTTAGTAGCTGTATTTATACTCTTTTTATTTCTAGTTACTGTTTTATGTGTCCTAAATGCAAAATATTATGACAGTAATTTAGAACAATCATTAAGATTAGAGGCTTATGATTATGAAGATAAATATATAGATGCTATTACTGAAAGAACAGTAGAATATAATAAATTAAGACATGATATGAAGAATCATTTTGATATAGTAGAAAGAATGATTAATACTTCACATATTCAAGAGGCAAAGGATTACATGGAACAGATATCTTTTGATCAAGGTGAACATTATGTACATGTGAATCATTTAGTGTTGAATTATATATTAAGTAACAAAACAAAATTAGCAAAGAGTCATGGTATTGATTTGTGTAGTGTGATTATAGGGAAACCAGTAACGTTTATAGCTGATGTTGATTATAGTATTTTAGTTGGAAATTTATTGGATAATGCAATTGAGGCAACTATAGAGGCTAAAGAAAATGAAATCAATCTATGTTTATCTTTTTATGAAGATAGGTTTGTTATTGAGGTGAAGAATTGTGTAGTAGATAAGCCAAAATCTAAGCAACTTCTCACAAATAAGAAAGATAAGAGTAAACATGGTATAGGTTTGAAGAATATTAAAGATATTGTAGATAAGTATAATGGACAAGATGTTATTGAAGTTAATGGAAACGTCTTTTATCATATGTGTATATTGTATAAGGTGGATGAGAAATGAGAGAATTGAGATTTATATGTATTGAAGATGATCAGTTATTTATGCATAAGATGATAGATAGCATAAAAGAGTATTTTCAAAGAGAGGAGTTTGAGGTTGTTTTTGAAACTTATCAGAACATTCCTAAATATTTGAATTTAAGGGGAATCCATGCTTGTTTTTTTGATATTGAAATTAATGATAAAAATACAATTGATTTGATAAAAGATATAAGAGATAGAGAGATAGGTGTACCAGTTATTGTCGTTTCTCAACATAAAGATTATGTCTTTGAAACTGTTCATTTACAGATCTTTGATTATATTCGTAAATCTAAATTTGATGAAGAAATTGGACATGCACTGGTTAGACTTCAAAGCAAGATCCATCATACATTAACAAGTGTTGTGTTTAATTATGAAGGTAGGATAATGGAAATTCAATTTAGTGATATTTTATATATACATATTAAAAGTCATCATTTTGTTATTCATGATATATATGGAATGGAAAAAGAGATTTGGAAAAATTATGATGATATTTTTGTAAAGAATTCTACTCTGATTAAGGTTCATAAATCATATGTTATCAATATACATTATTGTGAGAGAATTAATAAAAATAATGCCTTTTTAAAAGGCTGTGATAAAGCGATTCCTATTAGTACAAGAAATTATAATTATGTAACAACTAAATTTGCATTAAAGCATAGTTTCATAAAATAAGATAAATTCTTATTTTATGGAGCTTTTTTTGCGTTTAAGTGAAATATAGCAACGGTTAAGTGAAAAATGCCTACGTTTAAGTAAAAAATGTTGAAATTTGTAAGGGGTATCACTGATAATATAATTATAGTTTATTGTGAGAGGAGTTTAAAAATGGAATGGAACGATTTACTATCTACAGATAGATTTTGTAAAAAAAGAAGATTTGAGGGAATGGGATATTTTGATAAATATAAAACAACTGAGTTTGAAAGTGATTATCAAACAATTATAAACAGTGCTTCATTTAGACGTTTACAAGATAAGACACAAGTTTTTCCATTAGATAAAAGTGATTTTGTAAGAACTAGACTAACTCATTCTTTAGAGACATCTTCAATTGCTAAACAATTAGGAAGCATGATTTTAGATAATATGAAAAATGAAGTTAAAAAATCTGAAGAAGATGAAAGTGGATGTATGAAAAGATGTTGTATAGATTATAACAATTATAAAGATATACTTGATAACATTCCAGAAATTTTATCATGTGCTGGATTATTACATGATATTGGAAATCCACCATTTGGACATTTTGGAGAAACAGTGATGGCTGATTGGTTTAAAGAGAATTTAAAAAATATTAAATTTAAAGATAAAAAGATTGATAGTATTCTTACAGATGTACAAATTCAAGATTTATATCATTTAGAAGGAAATGCCCAAGCTTTAAGAGTTATGTGTAAATTACATATTGTCGATAATGATTACGGAATGAATTTAACAAAGTCTTTAATTAATGTTCTTGTAAAATATCCTGTATGTTCTTTAAAGGTTGATGAAGATAGTCATAATATTTTTTACCATAAACTTGGATTCTATGATTGTGATCATGATTTATTTGATAATATTTCATCAACGACTGGAACTAAGCTTAATGAAAATGAGTATGTTCGTCACCCACTTACTTTTTTATTAGAGGCAGCAGATGATATTGCTTATTCTACTGCAGATATTGAAGATGCTTTTAAAAAAGGATTTTTTACATTGGAGGAATTTATTTCAGTTTATAGGAGTTTATTGGATGAAGATGATATTAAATATAAACATAAAGCATTTAAGATGCTGGAAAATTTAGAAAATATAAAAATAGATTTTAAAAAAGAACCTCATAATGAACAGTTATTAAAGATGCAGATGTGGTTAAATGAGATAAGACAATGGTTTATGTATAATGCTGCTTATAGTTTTATTAAAAACTATGATGATATCATGGAAGGGACATATACTCAAGAATTGATGGATGATGTTTTTCATACAAAGACTTTGAAAATACTTAAGAAAATAGCAAAAAAACTAATATTTAATGATAGTAGCATAACGAAAATTGAAATATCGGGATCTGGTATTTTATCATTTTTGTTGGATAAATTTATTGGTGCGATTATTCATTATGATATTAAAGATGAAAATTATACTTTATCAAAAGAAGATATTAAATTAATAGGCTTGTTACCAGATAATTATAAAGAAAACTATAAAATGGAAAAGAAAAAATATACTGAAGAAAAAGATTTTTTGTATTTAAGAATCCATTTGGTTGTTGATTATATAAGTGGAATGACAGATAGTTATGCTAGAAGACTATATCAGGAATTACATGGTGGTTATTAGGTATGAAAAAGATGATACTTTGAATATAAATAAAATAGGAGGAGTAAGTGAGAATGATAAATGATACAACGGTAATAAGATCAAAGCCAATGAAATCTTCACATTTTCATGAAAGATTTATAGAGGTTATGTCAAATGAAGAATTACAGTTGCCTTTGAGAATAGATGATAATTATAAACAAACACTTCAGCAACTATATAATTTGTATTGTTTTCAAATCTCTTCTTTCTTAAGTGAAAAACAGGTCAATGCTATTCGAATGATTTGTGATATTATTTTACAAATGGTTGATGAAGATGATGATGAAGCCATGCGAGTGTTTGAGAGGTTAATGCAAATTCGTGTATTTAAGGATAATCTACATATTATAGAAAATGATTTGCCAATAGATGGATATGGGCGAAAGAATATAAATCTTTTTCGATTAAGGAAAATAAATGAAAATAGAAAATATAAGAGAAGTGATTTATTTCATGATCCTAAAAGAGAAGAGAATTATAAAAAAAGAAAACCATATCGATATAATTTAGCTGAAAGACCATCTCTCTATTTATCAACAACAGCATACTGTTGCTATAAAGAATTAGGAAGTTTAGATAATCAAAATATTTTAGGAGCAATGTTTAGGTTGAATTCTGAATTAAATATACCGTTATATATTGTTGATTTAGGGAACAGACCAATAGATTTTATTAAACAGAACAATAAATATAAAAAAGCAAATATTGGTTATAAAGAAAGTGAATATTTATTTGTTTATCCATTTATCGCAGCGTGTTCTGTCGTTGTTCCAAGTAAAGAGGAACGTAATATTGTTGAATATAAGATGACAGAGATTTTATATAAATGGTTAGTAAGGAATCATAATGATAAGTTATGTGGGATAAGATATTTTTCTTGTCATGATGCATGTTACAGTATAACTGATAAAGATGATAATCTTATTTTTGAACGTAATAGCAAAACAAGTTTTACAAAATATTTCATTAACTATGTTTTTCCAGTAGGAAAGATTATGGATGATAAGGGGTATTGTGAGAAATTAAAAGAATCATTTGTTATTTCTACTCCAAGGTTTATGAGAGAATATGCAACGATTAAGGAATTTGAAGAAAGTATGAAATATGCAACACAACTTATGAAAATAGATAAATAAATTAAAAAAGAAAGACAACTATATTAAAGTCAAGTAGTAAATTGTGAAAAAGTATGAAAT
>NZ_CFJNYH010000079.1:0-5054 GCF_984815275.1 Coprobacillus sp. | reverse complement strand
GAGCAACTGACTTGTAATCAGTAGGTTGAGGGTTCAAGTCCTTTAGCCGGCACCATGATGGAGAGGTAGCGAAGTGGCTAAACGCGGCTGACTGTAACTCAGTTCCTTTTGGTTCGGTGGTTCGAATCCACTCCTCTCCACCATCTAAGAATGGGGTATAGCCAAGCGGTAAGGCAACAGACTTTGACTCTGTCATTGCGCTGGTTCGAATCCAGCTACCCCAGCCATAAAAGGTATGACCCGCTAGCTCAGTTGGTAGAGCATCTGACTTTTAATCAGAGGGTCAGGCGTTCGAGTCGCCTGCGGGTCACCATTTAACTGAATAAGCCCAGGTGGCGAAATTGGTAGACGCACAGGACTTAAAATCCTGCGGACCTTAAAATCCGTGCCGGTTCGACTCCGGCCCTGGGCACCATTCAATGCGGGTGTAGTTCAATGGTAGAACTTCAGCCTTCCAAGCTGACTACGTGGGTTCGATTCCCATCACCCGCTCCATTGATTTGCTTGAATAGCTCAGTTGGTAGAGCAATCGGCTGTTAACCGATCGGTCGTAGGTTCGAGTCCTACTTCAAGCGCCATGTGGCCTGTTGGAGAAACGGTTAACTCACATGCCTTTCACGCATGCATTCACGGGTTCGAATCCCGTACAGGTCACCATTTGATAACGAGCGATCATATTGATCGTTTTTTTTATTTATATTTTTATTGAAAATCGTTATCCTTGACAACAATCAACTACCCTTTTATAATTGAAAAGCGTAATAGAAAGGAGTATTCTATGAATAAATTATCGAAACTGGGGTTAACTCTGTAAGCAAAAGCTATTTACAGAGTCTCATGATAGCTTTTGTTTACGACTAGATAAATGTTTATTTAGGAGGAAACAACATGAGCTATAGAAAAGCAACTGACATATTACCCATTGAGATATTACAAGTTATACAAGAATATGTAGATGGTGATTATCTTTATATTCCAAAAAAGAAAGAGAATATTAAAGAATGGGGTACAAATACAAAAACTAAAGAGTATACAATGCAAAGAAATAAAGAAATCTTTGAAAAATATGTACAAGGATATTCAACTATTCAATTAGCAACTCTTTATTATTTATCTCATAAAACAATACAAAGAATAATACGTCAACAAAGAAGCGCATAAGGCGCTTTTTTGTTTCTTAAATAAGTTTGAGGTCGTAATACTATCATATTCATGTTTTACTTAAAAACAAGGAGGTTTAAGTTCATGAATCTTGTAGACACTATATACAACAAAGTACTTTTACGTGAGGGTAAAAGAAAAATCGAAGACTATCTTTTAGAAATACGATTATTTTCATATAACTCTTCAAAGCAATTAGCCCAAACATTATCTATCCCAATCCCTATTATTGTTGCTATAAAAAAGGAGTTACAATCACTAAATATTTTAGAAAAGGGGAGCGGATTTTCTTTAACTAAATCTGGAATCGAAATCATCGATTTAAGTTTTCATATAAAATCTCTTAATTTAAAACACTATCATTATTTATCTAACACATCGGCATTAGAAATTATGACAAAATTTTCTTGGCTTTTAGATTACTTTAATAACCGTCCAAGTGCTGATGTCACAATTGACCAAGCAAAATGTACACTAGAATCCGCTATCAAAAGAGTACAATATATGTTAAAAAAAGAAAAATTGCTTCATCGAAACATTCTCTGTCTAGGTGACGACGATTGTATGAGTATTATTATTGCCACATTTAATGCATATATATTTACAAATCAACCTCAAAAAAATATACATGTGTTAGATAAAGATATTCGTATTTTAAACTATATTAAACAAAGTCCACCATATATTCAAAAACAAATTCATGTAGATGTATGTGACTTTAGAGACACTTTAGAAAATAGATTCCAAAGAACTATGGATATTGTTATTATGGATCCACCATATACGATTAATGGAATAACCCTCTTTTTATCCAGAGCTATTTTATGTTTAAAACACGAGGAAAATCTATCATGTTATATATCATTTTTTAAAATGGATTACCAATTTCTGTACACAATTCAAAAATTATGGGTAGAAAATCATATCCTTCTTCTAGATATGATAATTGGTTTTAATCAATATGAAGGCGGTAGCATTCTAGGTAGTCAGAGTGATTTTTACCATCTCATAACGACAAACAAAACTACAGTTCCTTTGATTGATAATAAGGCAATGATTTATACTGGCAAAAGGAACCCTACAACCCGCTCATATCAATGCAAAAAATGCAAGAAAATATATAAGATTAATGAGAAATCTAAATTTAATACAATTGAAGAATTAAAAAAGGAAGGATGTGAAAAATGTGGAGGAGATAGATTCTGTTTATACAAAAGAGTTAGAAATTTGTAAAAGAGTAGGCAAAGAAGTATGCATCGATGTTTCACAATGCCAGTTAAATAAGAAAGATCTAACTATTTTATTACATCAAATATCCAAACTTATGAATACAACTGTCCTCAGTATTCATAGTCACTCATTCACACCCCAAGGAGATACTATCATGGCCATCATAGCAGACTCCCATATCGCTATTCATACATGGCCAGAATATAAATATGTAGCAATTGATATTTTTTCATGTAAACAAAATATTCCTGATAACATTTTTTCATACATCAAGAATTTCTTTGAGACAGAAGATATAACTTATCATACACTCTTTAGAAAAGTTCATTTTAACAATGACAAATAAGACGATATTAAAAAGATCACTTCACATTGTGATCTTTATTTATTTAAATATTCATTTAATGGAGCTTTCATACGATTTGTTACATAATTGCTACCACCACGTCCTTTAACATCTTCAACCATTGTCGAAATAACAATCGGCTGAGATGAATCAGTAGTCATAACAGTAAACCATCCAACTTCTGTACCTTCAGTATCATCTTGTGAATCTTTAATTTCACCTGTTCCCGTTTTCCCAGCTAAAACAACATTTTTGTTATAGAAAGAATGTCCAGTTCCATTTTTATCACTAATAACTTGAATTAAATCTTCTTTGATTTCGTTAGCAACATCTTTTGAAAATGGTTGAGCCCATACTGAAGATTCCGTTGTTTTTACAACATGTGGTGCCATCATTTTTCCTTCATTCACAAATGCTCCATAGACTGATGCCATTTGTACAGGATTCAACAAGATTTGTCCTTGTCCATACCCACTATCTGCAATTTGTATTTCATCCTTGAAATCACCACTACTATATTGTGATTTATTCAATGATAACTCAAAAGGAATTTCTTCACCAATCTTTAAAGATTTGTATCCTTTTACCAAATTATCCGCACCAATCTCTAATGCTGCCTTTGCAAAATAAACATTATCTGAATAAACCAGTCCATTTTTAAGATTATTAGGCGTTGGAGCATGTAATGTTGTGACATAATAACTTCCCCAGCTTGAATCTTTTTGCCATTTCATAGCTGATGAGAAATCCTTTGCAGGATCCAATGACTTTGTCTCTAAACCTATTGCAGCAGTTATTGGTTTCATACATGAACCAGGAACCCATGTTGATCTAAAACGATTTAATAACGGCTTATTTTTATCATCATTTAATGCATTCCATTGACTTGTGCTCATCCCCAAAATAAAATCATTGCTAGAAAATGTTGGTGTACTTACCAAAGCCAAAACTTCACCAGTTTTTGGATTCATTGCAACTGATGCACTCTTATCATTTTGGAATTGATTATATAAACTTTTTTGCAATGTTATATCAACAGTCAAAGTCATATCTTTCCCATCTTCTCTTAACTGTCGTGCAATTGATGCCTTACGTTCACCACTATCATCTTGTATATAAATTTCAATACCATCTTTCCCTTTCAAATCTTTTTCGTAAGCGGCTTCAATTCCGCTACGTCCAATATAAGAATTTTCAGTATATCCTTCTCCTTTATGCTTATCTAAGTCCTCTGCTGTTACCTTCTGCATATAACCCACTAAATGTGATGTTACTTTTCCATATGGATATGAGCGTATATTTGTTGTAGTTAACTTCACTCCAGCAATAGCTAATAAATCATTCTCTAAATTCTTATCATCTTTAGAAATTGTCTTTAATGGAACAAAAGAATCATCTTTAATCCAAGATGCACTCATTGTTTTTTGTATACCTTCTTTTGTTAGATCTAACAGTTTGGCTATCTTATCATAATCATTTTCACCATTCAATTTACCACGAACCAGTCCAACTGAATACGCTTCACCTTTTCCAGCCAAAACAGTGCCATTTCGATCTAAAATTCTTCCTCTTTGAGCCTTGTCTTCAACGATACGCACTTTATCAGTGCTTCCTAAATCAGGATATATAAAGGAATCATTCCATATAATTTTATCATCTTTGAATTGTGTTGTATTTTCAAACTCTGTTGATCCAGCAACCGTTTTCATATTGACAGTATAAGTTATTTTATCACCATCAGTAGAAACAACATCAATATTTATATCAGTCACTTCCATTCCATCATAAATATTTTTATTACGTTTTATAAAAGCTTCCTTTGTATATGTGGATTTTGCATCATCACTTATCATTGCATACATTTCATCATATTTTTGATTATTAATTTTTGCATAAAAATCTTTCAAGTTCTTTTCTTTACCATCACCACTTAATAAAAAGAATACAAAAAAACCAATCAGTATAACACCAATAACTGCTCCCCCAATAATTATAAGTTTCTTTTTATTGTTGTTATTTACATATACATCATACATTAGGTTCCCCTCCTTATTTTACAAATTAAGTATAGCACGTTCTTTCCATTTGATAAACAAAAATAAAAACCACGTCTAAAAGGCGTGGTTTTCTCTGCGGCTATAAGCCTTTGCTACTTGCTCGCGTCTCAAGGCGCTGCTTTCACTTCGCTCAAGCTATCGCTTTTGACTCTCGCTATCCCTCAAAGGGATTTTTTCTACTTCCCTTTCTTTTTCTCTTTTTTCTTCTCCTCGTATAATATATTTTGTAAAGATGACTAGTCATCTTTACAAGTTTATTT
>NZ_CFJNYH010000078.1:0-5057 GCF_984815275.1 Coprobacillus sp. | reverse complement strand
GCTAAAAGAAAATATATATAGAAAAGAAAATCATGCCTCTTACTATATATATTCACTATTTTTTTCCATTTTTCTTCTTTTTCTTTAAAAAAATGAGAACTATTTTTTTATATAAAAATCAAGATTCTTTTTATGTTGATGATGATGCATGTAATCATATTTATAAATGAAAGAGTAAAGAACAGTTAAGATGAACTGGAATGAGATTTGTGAATAAAAAGTTCCTATCTTATAGTCGTTTTCCATATCAGGAATAACAATACATATATCACTATAATCCACTAATCGACTATTTTTGTTAGCTGTTATAGTTATCATGGGTATATTTTTTCTTTTTAAGATCTGAGCACAAGTTTTAAATTGATTATTGGTACCATTATAAGTCATAAAGAAAGCACAATCATGAGGGGTCATATTATAAGCCATTGCTATTTCTTCATAATTCTCTGTTGCTAAAATAGGATAGATATTAATCTTCATTAATTTATTAATAAAAGTCATAGCAGTGATACGAGAATCTCCAATTGCAAAAATAAATATGCGTTGACTATTGATGATTAATTGACTGATTCTTTCTAAGTGATTTATATTTAATTGTGCTTGTACAATATTTATTGTTTCTTTATACAAAGATGAAATATCATTAATAATCTCATAATAATTTTCGGATTGATAGAAAGGCGTACTAAAATCAACAGAATGATTAATGAATTTCTGTGATTCAAGTTCTATAGCGAGAGCCAACTTAAAATCTTTATAACCCTTATAACCAATTTTTTTGCAAATTCTTATGATTGCAGCATTTGATGAATGAGTGGCTAGAGCAAGTTGTTGAATACTCATTTTGGCAATAGAATGAATGTTTTCTAAGATATATGTATTAATACTTTGTTCTGTTGGTGTGAAGTTCTGATGGTTAATCAATTGTTGTATAATATTCATAATTATGAATCTCCTCTTTATTTATAGTGTTCTTCTTTAATAAGTTCAACAGTAGAATATCGATCAGATTCAATAACTTGTGAAGTTTTCATTCTTAAATCAAGATTGTACTGATAGTCTAATGCAAAAACACATGAATAAATGACATCAAGAAGATATTCGATAGCACTATCTGTAGAATAAGTTGCAATTTTAGAATAGAGTTTTTCTCGAGTACAGATTTTGAGTACACAATCAGATAATCGGGCAGTTGTATTATCTCCAATATTGGTAATTGCTATGATAGGAATTTGATTTTGTTTAAGGGCAAGGATACATCTGTTTAGAATATCCGTTTCACCAGAATAAGAAACAATAATTGCACATGTTGATGAAGCAGCAAGTGTAGCTTGGAAAAGAATTTCACTTTGTAAGGAACATATCTCAACATGTTTTTGAATCCTTGACATATTGTGCTTAAATTCTTGAGTAATTAATAAATTATTACTGACTGCAAAGAGATGAATAGAAGAGGCTTTACGAATAATTTGAATGGCTTTTTGCAAGTCATCATGTGTAATTAAAGAAAGGGTATCATCGATAGATTCTTTTTTGAGTATAGCAATCTTAGAAGCAATTGACATGATAGTATCATTTTCTAGAAAAGGAATATTAGCATCTACATGACAAAAATGTGTTTCTAGATATTTAAGTTCTTGTAAATATGCAGATTTTAATTCATTCCATCCTTGAAAGCCCATTTTATGAGCGATTCTTATGAGGGTGGATGGTGCTGTATATGTGGCTTCGCCTATTTCTTTCGTTGTCATATTTTGAATATCCATTTTTTGATTGAGAATAAAATCGATAACAACTCTTTCGCTGTTAGAAAAAGTACATTTTTCAAACCGATCTTGAATTAACATATGAAAACCTCCTTTTTCTTATTTTAACATTTGAATTTTGTAAATACCATTCTAAAAAAACAATATTTATTTCATGATATTTGTAAATATCTTTGCAAAGTGCTGACTGAAAATTGAAAAACACTATAAAATATTTATAATGTGGGGTGTAAGGAGGAAGAATTGAGGGAAAAATATGGTGGAGAAAGTTATATATAATGATTCAGTAAATTATACAACAGAAAATGTGATTATCTCTTAAGAAAAGTCATAAATAAGCAATAATGAAATGGAGGAAGAAAAATGATTGGAACAATTGCAGCAATTTTAACAACGCTATCTTTTTTACCACAAGCATATCAAGTGATAAAAACAAAGGATACTTCAGGGATATCCTTAGGAATGTATACAATGTTTGTATTAGGTGTTTTTTTATGGATTATTCATGGTTGGAATGTTCAAGATTATAATCTTATTGGTGCCAATGCTATTACATTTGTATTTGCTATTATTATTTTATCTTATAAAATAAAATATAAATAATCTAAAAAGCAACTCTATCTAGGGCTGCTTTTTGATTATGTTTTCGTATGTAACCAATTTTCTTTCTTTATACCATATACAATACCTGTTAAATCAGCAATGAACCAGCCAATTGGGATTGCCCACCAAATGGCTACTGAACCAAATGCTGGTGCAAATAAATACGCCAGTACAACACGAAGACCTAAGGAAATAACAGTTAAGATCACTGAAATACCTGGTTTTCCTATACCACGATAATAACCGTAGAGAAGAAATAGACAACCGATGCCTAAATAACACATACCTTCTATTTGTAAATATTGAACTCCCTGATGAATCATTTCAACTTCTTCTGGATGAATAAAGATGAGCATCAATTCTTTAGCAAAGACAACAACCCCAAAAGAAATCATTAAACAGAAAATTGTTGATATACAAATAGCTGACTTTAAACCTTTTTGAATTCTTTCTTCTTGATGAGCACCTTTGTTTTGTGCAATGAAGGTTGAAAATGCGTTTCCAAAATCCTGCACAGGCATATAAGCAAAAGAATCAATTTTAACTGCTGCTGCAAAAGCTGACATCGTGATAACACCAAAACTATTGACTAATCCTTGAATCATTAAGATACCAAAATTCATTACTGATTGTTGAATACAAGTCAGCAATGAATAATCTCTTATTTTTCTAAAAATATCTATATCAAAGTGATAATGCTGTTTCTGTGGTAGAAGCTCTTTTTGAGTCATAAAAACATAAATCATGATTCCAATGCCGCTCATTGCTTGAGCAATAATAGTTGCAAGTGCAGCTCCACCAACACCTAAATTTAAAGAAACAATAAAGAATATATCAAGGATAATATTCACAGTAGTAGCAATGGCTAAAAAGATTAAAGGGACTCTTGAGTTACCTAAAGCTCTTAAAACACAAGAAAAATAATTATAAAGAAAGGTGAAGAAAAAACCAAAAAAGATTATCCATAAGTAATCATATGTTTGCTGATAAATATCTGTAGGAATATTGAGAAAGGTTAAGATTGGATGAATACATAATAAACATAATATCTCAATAATCACAGCAAGCACTGCAATTCCTATAAAAGAAACAAAAAATGAAGTTTTCATTTTATCAACTTCTTTGGCTCCAAACAACATTGAAAATAAAATTCCACTCCCCATACATAAGCCTAAAATGATAGATGTTAAAAAAGTCATAATCGTAAATGATGATCCAACTGCTGCCAAAGCATGTGAACCAAGATATTGCCCAACAATAAAAGTATCGGCAATATTATAAAATTGTTGTAATAAATTTCCTAAAATCATTGGTAAAGAAAAAAATAATAATGACTTTGTAATATGTCCTTTTGTTAATTGATGATTCATATTGACACCTCATACAGTTATGATAGACGAAAAGGATAAAATGTCAATGATATTTAAGGAAAAAAGATGTTGATTAGTTTATAGAGAAGGAATATAATTTGAATGAATAAATATTCATTTAAAAAAGGAGGTAAATATGCCAAAATCACCAGAGAGATGTCAAGAAATACGTCAAGAGATGCGATCTAAAATTTTACATGAATCTATGCTTTATTTTGCAAAAAATGGATTCTCAGGAACAAAAATAAGTGATTTGTCTCAATATATTGGAATTGCTCAAGGAACAATATATGTTTATTTTCAGTCTAAGGAAGATTTGTTCCAAGAAATTTTTTCAATTGTTAATAATCATCAGGATATCAATGATATGAAATGTTTAACGTATCTGCCTATTTCAGCAAAACAAAAAATTCTTCAATTATCTCATAGTCTTATGCAAAGATTAGAACAAGATGAAAGTTATGCAGCCAAGATTACCTTAAATACACAGATGATGTTTGAAAAGAATGACTTTCGTTCAAGGGATACGACTTATCAATCAGAACTTTACAAATATGTTGCAAAAATCATAAAACAGGGTCAAAAGGAAAAAACTGTCGTTACAGGATCAGCAATGAAATTGGCTGATTATTACTGGGGGGTTATCTATCTTTACGCATTAAAAAAATTATTTACAACAAAATATGAAATGATTTCAGCTAATGATCTGGCACGTATTTTGTTAAAAGATGAAACAAAGAAAGGATCGGAAATTTGAATTGAAAAATCAGTGTATATATCAAAAAATTGCAATTGTAACAGGTGCTAGTGGGGGGATTGGAAAAGAGTTTGTTTGTGAATTGATGAAAGAAGATATTGATAAAATTTGGGTTGTTGGAAGAAATGCTGAAAGGTTGTCTCTCCTTCAAAAACAATATGGAGATAAGATTGTTTGTGTTTGTAAGGACTTAACTGATTCTCAAGATCTATTGTCAATAGAGGCTTTGTTGGTTGAACAGAATGTTATTATCTCTTATTTGATTAATAATGCAGGTATAGCTCAGATGAAACCTTCAAAAGATTTACAGCCTCAAGAAATAGAAAAAACAATTCTTTTGAACTGTTATGCTCCAGTTGTGTTAACGAATATTTGTCTTCCTTTTATGAAAAAAGGTAGCATTGTCATGAATATATCTTCAGCTTCAGCTTTTCAACCTGTGCCCTATATTAATTTATATGCAGCTACAAAATCTTTTGAAAAAAGTTATTCTCTAGCTTTAAATGAAGAATTGAAAAATTTAGGAATAAATGTAATAGCAGTATGTCCAAGTTGGGTAGA
>NZ_CFJNYH010000077.1:0-5226 GCF_984815275.1 Coprobacillus sp. | reverse complement strand
CCTACTAATCCTAAAATTGAAAAATATAAAATAAATGGCCTTCTATATTTATAAGGAATAAGATTGATCAACTGATATCTCATTCCTTTTAAGATGTATTTTATTCGTCCCATGTTGTTTCTTCTCCTTTAATTTCTATTTTTGTTTTTTCTCCATCCTGAACACTTAAAAGAGCATCACCCTCTGTTAAAAGTTCGTTCTCGATTTCTTCAATATGTTTTTTTCTGCCATGTCCTTTAAATACAATTTTTTCTGCTTCAGCTTTTGACATAAAATCTCTAGCCATTAATTCTTTTGCAAACTTTCTATTTTTATCTAAGTTCTTTTGGACTTCAGATGGATTAGTATAATCCACCAATTTTCCATTAGTATAGCGATATGGTGGTTTAGCCTTAATAAGAATACTTCTCTCTTTTCCATGTTCTTCCATTGATAAATACCCTACCATTGATGGCAATTGCATAAGATCATTTTTACTGACATCCTGAGACGGTATTCTTCTTTGCAATTCCATTGCAGCTCTTGCTTTCTGTTTAAATGATAAGATTGTATTTATATTACCAATTAGCTGTTCTGAATAGTCAGGAGAGAATTGTTCAAGCAATTGTGTAATAAGAGTTAATGATAAACCTGACTTTCTTAATTCTGCTACTACTTTTGGAAAAATAGGCATCTGTATCTTATGACTTTCATCAACAAGCAATAGATGCAACTTTGAAAAGTCAGGTCTTTTCTTAGCTTCTAAATAATATTGTGTGGTTAAATATCCACAGATAACCTTAATATCAAAATCACTCATAGACTTTAAGTTGAGTAATATGATATATCCCTCATCCATCCATTTTCTAATATCTTTTAATGAATCATACTGACTTGTCAAAGAAAACATCAATTTCTTTTTCTCTGAATTCTTAAATGATGCTAAACGATTTAATATCGGATCAGCAATTGACTGATTAAATTTAGTGTTCTTTAAAAAGTTGATTTCATCTTCAGCATAGATATTTCTAGAAATCTTATTTAGCAGACGATCTCTAAAAGTTGAATCTCCTGAATTAAAGATCTTTTCAATATCAAAAACAGAATGCTCTTCATCGTCAAGCAATAATGACTTGATCGCTGAGGTAAGCATTCTGTCTACCTGGATAGTATTCAGATCTCCATATAATGATTTAAAGAAGTCTAGAGTTTCTGTAGAATCAGTTGATGGATTTAATAATGCCATTGGAAAAATATAATCATCAATTGAAAGATCTACATATCTAACCTTTTTTAATAGTTCGTCAACATCATATCCATCATCTTTTAATTTTAAAATTTTATCAATAACACCTAAAGCTGATGTTTCAAGAGGATCTATAAATGTAAACCCTATATTATCCTTTCCAGTTACCTGATCATAAAGTATCTGATCTATCCACTCTTCTATTTCAGCAGATTTTCCTGATCCAGTTGTTCCAGTAACTAAAGCATGTTTACGAATATGATCAATATGAATGTATGTTTTTCTATCAGACTGAATAGGGTGATACAATGTTCCAGTATAGATACCAGTTGCAAATTCATTATCTTTAAGTGTAACTTGCCCTGGGAGCAAATGATGAATCCTATTTAATGTAAGATCATCTTTTTTATTTAAAGTTGGTATCTGTATAAAGTTCATTGCCTCACTGCCAGTAAGTTTAATTGGTCTTATGTCATATTTATATTTTGTCCATAACTGTTCTGATGAAGCAGTGAGTGATGATAAGCTATCTGAAATATTTTTAACTTTTGTTCTGGAGTATTTTGTATGTCCTGATACATGGATCATAAGTTCAATTAAAACATCTGTAGCCATTCTACTCATAAAAACATTGTTTTTATTGCTCATGGATGCTTTAACGACTTTAAAACTAATATCTATTCGTGTTCTTGGTTGCATCATTCCTAAAATGTTCATAAAAATAGAATCATTACAATATGTTGCTAGTCTGGGCTTATCTCCAATTTTATGATCATCATTTAAATAAAGAGTATTAACAGTATCATGTGATTGCAGCTTCTCTTTAGCAACAAAAATATCAGCTTGCTCTCCCAATAAAACATGTAAAGCATTTATAATGACTTCCTGATTCAGGTTATCTTCTATATCTATATAAAAATTAAGTTTATCATCTTCAGTACAATCAATTATATAATGCATTTGAAAATTTTGTATTATACTTTTCCAAGAAAATTTATTCTTAACAGATGCAATTGTCTTAAAGAACATATTCATTTTCTCCTGATTAAATTGATATGACTTTCTTGGTAATATCTGATATAACATTCCTTCTACCTCCTATATTTCTTAATCATAATAGATTTTATCTTTTTCATCTAAACTGCATAGTAATTCTTTTGATAGTTCAGTTTTGTTAGAATTTTTTAAATCTGTTATAGTTTTACAGAAACTTTCTAATGATTCAATATCATTACGAACAACTGTAAAGCATTCTCCATTAGATAATGTAAACTGCCACGTTTTATCATAGAAA
Organism: Coprobacillus sp.; assembly: GCF_984815275.1. Taxonomy (NCBI): domain Bacteria; kingdom Bacillati; phylum Bacillota; class Erysipelotrichia; order Erysipelotrichales; family Coprobacillaceae; genus Coprobacillus; species Coprobacillus sp. Next base: position 2,707 of record NZ_CFJNYH010000077.1, on the reverse strand, counting down.
TATCTTTGTTCAATAAGTTTCATTTCTTTTATTTCAGGATGTGTTAAATAAAACTCATCTATGATTAATTGTTCCTTTTCATTACAAGTATCTTTTTTCTTCTTTCTTTTTCTAAATATGTTATACATAATTATCTCCTTTTATTTTTACTTTTGATATAATAAAAGACTACAAAAAGTAGCCTACAATATTTAAATATGATATAATTATTATCGAAGATAGTGATCTGTTGATTATGCGTTCACCGATTCCTCCCTGACTTGACAGTTAGGAGGTGATACTTTTGACTGAATACATTTTGATATTACTTATTCTCAAAGAGATAAAGGAAATCATAATTCAAATAAAAAAGTAGTCATCCTTCCGATAACTGACAATTAGCGAAGGATGACTCAACGTAATCAATAGCATTGCTATCTTCACCTTTTATTATACCGTTTTTTATGCATTTTGCAAGAAGAATATATCTATAATAAAATGTACCAGTCACTGGTACATTTTATTGTCCTCTTACTTTCATAATCAAATGCATAGTGGCTATCTGATCTTTTGAGTTATATGAAAAACCACCCATTTTTCCATTAAGTTGCACTGATAAGGAACCATTAGGAGATATTGATAACCCTCTATTATAATTATTCATAAGATTATAGTTATTGAAGGCAAGATATATCTTTTTTGTATTAAATGGCATTCTCTTAAAATCACTGTTCACTTCAGCAAACTGATATCCATTAAATAAATCGATTTTTAACTTACTTATATCTATTGTTCCTATACAGTTATTTTGAAGAGATAATACATTGATCTTTAAATCTACTTTTCCTGGAATTTGATAAATATCTAAAGATTCTGGAACCGTAACATCCAATATGATAGGAACCCATTGTGCATATAAAGTTATATTTTCAGTTCCCATAATTGATGAGCTATTGACCAAAACACCTCCATTTATCGCAGTGAACCACCCATTGAATATATATCCTTCTTTTGTAGGGACTGGTAGGTCTCCATAATTTTGACCATATTTAACTGTTTTATCTGAAGATGATAACGATCCACCATTTGGATTAAAGTGTATTGTATAGGTATTTACTAACCAATTTGCAATATAGTTCTTATTACCTATGCTACCATTTGAAATAGTAACATTTGTTTGAGCAGTGTTGCTATTACTTCCAGTCCATCCTAAAAATGTATGTCCTACTTTTGTAGGATTTTTTAATGTAAATGTAGGACTTGTAATATTATAACTAGATGGATTATTGCTAACTGTTCCACCATCAAGCTCATAAGATATGCTATATGTTGTAGGAGTCCAAGTAGCAATTATTGTCTTGTTTGATGTTATATTAGTATATGACCCATTCCATCCTGAAAATGTATATCCTGCCCGAGTTGGTGGTGTGGGTGGAGTCGCACTACTACTATAAGAAACATTTTGTGTTTTTAATATATTGCCCATCCCATCATCAAACTTGACAGTATAGTTATTAATTTTAAATGTAGGCTTAACTGTTAAAGCATTACTGGTCATTCCTACCTCGATTTGATACCAACCATCCTTTGATGATATCGATGATGACCCAACTGTACTTCTTAATGCACCATTAAAATAATAATATGCTCGTTGTGTTTCTGAAATTGTCCATCCAGTAAAAGTATATCCAGTTTTTGACACCTTTGGAAGTCGAACATATGGTGTAGTTGCAGTAACATCAACTGAATTAAATGTAAGAGATGATTTCGTATTACTGCTCCAATTTCCACCAACGCTTCCACCCAAACTATACCAATTTTTATTAACTTTTTTATCTGCATCATACCATATTAACTGTGTTCCAGTTACTGGAGCAATAGAATTATATACTGTTCCTCTTACATCCTCCTCACAATAATAGCGAACGCTTGGATTTTCAGTTATATTAACACCACTAAGATCTATGTTTAATGATTTTGTTAATGATCCTGATGAATTTGCAAGTATAACTTTAAATCGTTCTTCTAATGTCACTAATGCATACGAGCTTTTAAATGAATGACAAAAAATAAGAACTAAGACAATTGTCACAATACTTATTTTTTTAGATTTCATTATTTAAAACCTACAGTCATTATAATTTCAAACGGTTGATCAGCAACGATTTCAGTGGTAGCATTTGAATGTCCAGTAAAAGAAAGAGTCTCATCACATTCTGGATCTACTTCTATAACTTCTTTATAATCTGTCATCATATCATGATTTCTAAAGACAAGTGAGACTTTCTTTGAGTTCATAGGTAACTTTGAGAAGTCTGATATATCTTCAACTTTCGTATAATCATTGATCGCTAAAGCTGAAATGTTTTTAATTTGGATAACTCCAACTTTAGAATTATTTGTGATTTTCATATCATCAATATCAGCTTCATTAGAATTTGCTTTTACATACATGGAAATACTTTCAGGAACAGTATAATCTAATACCGTTGCTTCAACATATAAATTAACTGGAACACTTTTATCTTGTTCATTTGCGTGTACTGATACTCCTGACAGCATCAATACAGATGTTAATAAAATAATATTTTTATTCATTTTTTTATTCCACAATCAATTTTATCTCAGCATAATGATATCCCATTAACTTTTGATCTAAATCATAGGACTCAATTTTTACTTTAATAAAATAATTTCCTTTCTCTAAATTTTTATTTAATTGATCTGT
>NZ_CFJNYH010000076.1:0-6131 GCF_984815275.1 Coprobacillus sp. | reverse complement strand
CATATATTCTTTTTCCTTCTTGACTCTTTTGTAGCTTTATGCTTTCTTCTAAATCCTCTTGCCATACATGTCTTTCTATCACTTTTGTACAATTCCTTGACTGTGTGCATTTTTTCAGATGTGGACAGCTTTTACACTGTTTTTCATTTGATTTGTATTGTTTCCTTCCATCTTTATTTGTTGTACTGTATCTTAGTATGCATCCCAATGGACAGACATATATATCTTCTTCTTGATTATATTCATACTGCCATTTCTTATAATATCCTTTTCCTTTTGATGCAGCCCTTTTCCTCGGAACGATGATTTCTTTTCCTTCGCTATGTACACTATGACATATTGGTGCAGTTGAATATCCTGCATCTAGTACCATTGTCTCTATTTGTTCTCTATATGCATAATCAAGATTTAAATGATAAAAGGCTACACTATCATGAACATTACCTGAGTCTATGCTCATCCCTAATATATATCCATGTCTATCACATCCTACATTCACATTATAGGCAAAACATTTCTCTTTTTCTCCTTTATGAAAATATCCACAATCAGGATCGCTTGTGCTTACCTTGATTTCCTTTGTGTCGTGTGTTTCTTTTTTTTTACGTTTTATTTCCTTCTTATGATGCTCCGCTCTATCTCTATCTATTTCTTCATCCAATTCCTTTTGATATCTTTTCGCTGCTATTTCTACTTCCTTATTGACTGACTTATTCTTGTTCGCATTTGCCTTAAGATGTGTGCCATCTATAAACACAATGCTTGGATCTACGACATCATTTTCTATAAGTGTCCTGATGAAGTATTCAAATATCTGAATCGCTGTATTATTTTTCTTGAACTTCCTTATATAGTTTTGTGAGAATGTGGAATGATCAGGAACTTTTTCATCAAAGCTTAATCCTAGAAACTATCTATAGGCTATATTGACCTTAACTTCCTCACATGTTCTTCTCATGGAATGATATCCGAATATGATATTAATAAACATAAGTTTAAACAAAACAACTGGATCAACTCTGGATGTTCCTATATCAGAATATAAGGGATCACATATATCATAAATAAAATCCCAGCTAATGAACTCATCAAGTTGTCTGACGAGATGATCTTCTGGTACGAATTCATCTAGTGATCCCATTATAAAGCTGTCACTTATTAACTGTCTGTTATTTTAATGTAAATACATTTGGAACACTTCTAGGATTTAAAAGTACTGTTGATCAATCAACAATTACTGATATTGTTATTCCTTCAACTATTGATGGTGTCAAAATTAAATTTATCACGCGCAATGCATTTAGTAATAATCAGTATTTAAAAAGTGTTAAAATTATGGATGGTATACCAGCCATTGGAAATTATGCATTTGATAATTGTCAGAATCTTGAAAGTGTTGTTATTCCAAATAGCGTCACTGAAATAGGTGAATATACATTCCGTGATAATATCAGTTTAAAAGAATTAAATTTACCAGATAGTATTGAGAAAATCGGTAAGTATGCTTTTGCAAATTGTACAAGTGTACAAAAATTACATATTCCTAACAAATTGAAAGAAATCCCTGAATATGCATTTAATGGGCTTACGAGTTGTTTAGAACTTGAGATTCCTTCAAGTGTTGAAACAATATCGAATTGGGGGTTTCAAGGATGGAATAGTCTAAAAAATTTAAATATTCCAGAAAGTGTAAAATTTATAGGTGATAAAGCTTTTTCCAGATGTAATATTCAAACATTAGTTATTCCTGATAATGTGACTAGTATTGGTAAGCAAGCTTTTAATTATTGTAAATCTTTAGAAACTGTTGTATGGTCAAAAGGAGCAACAACAATTGATGCACAAACATTTTATGAATGTAATAAATTGAGAGAAATTACAATACCAAACACAGTAACAGTTATACAAAGTGCTGCTTTTAGTTATACTGCATTACAAAAATTAATTATTCCTAGTAGTGTCCAAGTTATTGGTAATTCGACTTTTACGAACTGTCAGCTTATTGATGTGACTTTTGAAAATCCAAATAATCTTATAACATGTGGAACTCCAGCATCAAAATATTGGGCTTTTGGAAATCAGAATATAGGGATTGCTTTATATTGTACAAGTGATGGAGAATATGTTGATTTTGCAACACAAGGATTTAAAGAAGCAGAGAGAATTCAAGTAGAGGGTGATGACTTTGAAAATTTAGGTCATGGATTATGGAAAGTCAAATCTACGATGCGTTCATTTCCATCAAAAATTAAATATTCTTATAATATTATTGAAGATAACCCTGCAACTGTTATTGGTGGAGAAGTTGATTTAATTGTTAAAAAAACACATAAGATTACTTTTATGTGTGATGGAAATATTTTGGAAACAAAATATTATGTTGAAGGAGAAGATTTTGTTTTCCCTAATATTCCAGTAAGAGATGGATATACAGGGATATGGAATTATGATGAATCAGATATTACTGGTGATAAAATTATTGAAGTTATTTATAAGGCTTTACCAGTTGTAGAAGTAGATTCTATTGTCATTCCACAAAATGATCAATTAAATTGGAAGGATCAATTTATATTTAAGGATGCTGATGGCAATAAGATAGATAATGTTATTTTTAAAGGGAAAGTAGATACAAGGAAAGCAGGCATATATCATTTAACATATCAAGTGACAGACCAGTGGGGTGGTCAGATGAGTGGGCAATGTCAGGTAAGAGTTTGTTCTTTACCAACTTTAGTAGGATCTGATAATGTAGAGATACCAATAGATACACTTTTTAATCCAAAAGGATATTTTGTTTTTGAAGATGAAGATGGAAATAAAATTAATAATGTGACTTTTATTGGAACTTTGAATTCCCATCAAGAAGGGATTTATGTTCTCGAATATGAAGTTATTGATCAATGGAATCAAAAATTAAATGGAAAGTGTCAAGTACGTGTTTTACGTAGTCCAATTATTAATCTGGATCCTGATAATAATGATTCATTAAATAATGACCATGTAAAAGATGATTTATCTGATAACAATCATAAAGATAATTAATCTAAAGATTAAAATCAAATAATTCAAGATGTAAATACTGGTGATGTTACTGCTATAGAAATATGGGGAACTGTTATTTTATTAAGTGTCAGCATAGGAATTTATATGTTACATAAAAAAACAAGATAGATAATTAGTAATATCTTTATTTAATGATATTGATAGGAATTTTCTAAAAAAAGAAAGTTCCTTTTCTTTATGCGTAAATAAGTATTAAGGATGTCTATACGTTTATCTTATATAATTTTTATATATTATTGATTAATATATGTTATAGTAGTATACTATATAGTATAGGAGGGCTGCTATGGCATCAACTGTAGATTTAGTATTATTAGGATTGGTTCATGATCAATCAAGAAGTGCTTATGATATTCAAAAGCATATAGAATATCGGAATTTATCTTATTGGGTTAAAATTAGTACACCATCTATCTATAAAAGAATGATTGTTTTAGAGGAAAGTGGTTATTTAAAAAAAAAGATTATTAAGAATGGAAAAAATCCTGAAAAAGCAATTTATAAAATAACGCAGAAAGGTTTAGAATATTTCGATATTATGATGGAAGAATTTTCTAAGAAAAGTTTTCAGGTTTTATTTGACTTTAATGCTGTTATTGTAGGTTTAAATAAGGTTTCTAAAGGAGAAGCTTTGCAATATGTTGAAAATATTCAAAAGAATATTGAAGAATCATTATCTTTCATAACTATAACAAGACAGCAAAAGAAAAATATTCCGCTTGTTGGGCGAACGATTATGAAACAACAAATAATGGTTCTAGATTCTTTACAAAAATGGTGTATAGAATTTAAACAAGAAATTGAAAATGAGGAATCATTAGAAAAAATGCAAGAATTAGGAGGAGAATAAAATGTATCAATCAAGGTGTGGTATTTGTTGTGATGAGTGTGAACGAAAAGAAAGTGTTCATTGTACAGGATGTATCCATATGGAACTCCCATTTTGGGGTGGTCAGTGCGGAGTGAAATCATGTTGTGAAAGTAAACAACTTCATCATTGTGGAGAATGTGACGAATTTCCATGTAAAATGTGTGCTGAAATGGGAAAAGATATGGGATTTGATCCAGCACCAAGACTTCAAAAATGTAAAGAATGGAGAAAAGAGAAAGTTAGCTCTCATTAGTTTTACTTGTTTTTTATAACCCCTGTTGTATAATAGGTTTGAGGTGAAAACAATGATGATTTCAACAAAGGGACGTTATGCATTGAGAATTATGTTGGACTTAGCAGAACATGATTGTGAAGTATATTTACCATTAAGAGAAATTGCTCAACGTCAAAACATATCAGAAAAATATTTAGAAATTATTATAAAAATATTAGTTCAAGCGCGTTTTGTACAAGGTTTAAGGGGAAAAGGAGGAGGATATAGACTTGTTCGTGATCCTCATACATATACAGTTGGAAGTATTCTTAAATTGACTGAAGGGAGTTTGGCACCAGTTGCGTGTTTGGAATGTTCACCAAATACATGTGAACGTTCTCAGTTATGTAAAACTTTACCGATGTGGCAAAAACTTGATCAAATGATTGATGAGTATTTTGAAGGGATAACACTTGCAGATTTAATGAATTCATCAATTGACGGGAATGACTATAGTATTTAAAAGGTTCTTAGGAATCTTTTTCTTTTTTTTGTAATACCTATTGAATAGATAGGTATGAAGTGCTATAATACCTATAAACCTATTGATAATATAGGTAATTAAAAAAGAGGGGAATATAATGATGGCAAAACAATTAAGATTTGAGACTTTACAACTTCATGTAGGACAGGAAAAAGTTGATACAGCAACAGGGGCAAGGGCTGTACCTATTTATGCAACAACATCGTATGTATTTGAGAATAGTCAACAAGCAGCAAATAGATTTGCACTAGTTGAAGAGGGTAATATTTATACACGATTGATGAATCCTACCAATGATGTTTTTGAACAAAGGATTGCAGCTTTGGAAGGTGGGATTGCTGCTTTAGCAACAGCTTCTGGTTCAGCAGCTATTGATTATGCTGTAAGAAATATTGCAACAGTTGGAGATCATATTGTTGCATCGCAATCTTTGTATGGGGGAACGTATAATTTATTTGCAAATACGTTAAAAGAAGCAGGAATTACGACGACTTTTGTAGATAGTCAGTCTATAGATCAATTTGAGAAAGCAATCCAAAATAATACAAAATTAATTTATTTAGAATCGTTAGGAAATCCTAATTGTGATATTGCAGATTTGGAGAAAATAGCTGATATTGCACATCAGCATGGAATTCCAGTTATTGTGGATAATACATTTGCAACACCATATTTATTGAGACCATTGGAACATGGAGCAGATATTGTTGTCCATTCAGCTACAAAATTTATTGGTGGACATGGAACGGTTATGGGCGGTGTTATCATTGATGGTGGTCATTTTGACTGGACGCAGAATGATAAATTTCCTGGATTGACACAACCGAATCCATCATATCATGGTATTGTTTTTAGTAAAGCTTGTGGAAATATTGCATATATTATGAAAATACGTACAACCTTAATGAGAGACCAGGGTGCATGTCTTTCACCTTTTCATTCATTTTTGTTGTTGCAAGGTCTTGAAACATTATCATTAAGAGTGGAAAGACATGTTGAAAATGCATTGAAGGTTGTTGAGCATCTTAAAAATCATCCACTTGTGAAAAAGGTAAATCATCCATCATTATCAACAGGGACACAACTTCGTTTATATAATCAATATTATCCAAGTGGTGGCGGTTCTATATTTACATTTGAACTTAATGGAACTGAACAGCAAGCTAAACAATTTACAGAGTCACTTCATTTGTTTTCATTACTTGCTAATGTTGCAGATTCAAAGTCACTTGTTATTCATCCAGCTTCTACAACTCATTCTCAATTGAGTCAAGAGGAGTTATTATCAGTAGGAATTACGCCAACAACAATTCGTTTATCAATTGGTACAGAACACATTGATGATATTATAGATGATTTAAGTCTTGGATTTGAAAAAATAGAAAAAGTCATTCGGTAAAATGTCAAGAAAATAAATAAAATCTTTTTTAGATAAATCA
>NZ_CFJNYH010000075.1:0-6279 GCF_984815275.1 Coprobacillus sp. | reverse complement strand
GCCTGAGATACAATTCCAATTTCATCTTCTCTATCTATAAAGAGTTCATCATTTTTTCTATTTTTAATATTATCAATATAATTCTTTATTTTCTTTAATGGATTGATCAATGTCAAAACCCATAAAATCATCATAATTGCAAAAATAACAAAGAATCCATACTGAATATAAATAATTTGATTTCTTAAAGAAGTAATTAAATCATTAGAATAATCACTATTGACAATAGATATTAAATAATATTGTGAATCTTGAGAATATCTTGTAATCATATAATAAAATGTTTCATTACCAAAAGTTCCTTTATTCTTAACTTTAGAGTGGGATGTATTAACCAGTTGTTGTAAGTCTTTTCCAAAAAGATCCTGATAAAGTTCTAAAACAAAATTTTCAGAAACAATATTTGATTTTTCAAATATCTGAGTAGAACTGTTATAAATAATATGATACGTTTGCTTTGCTTGTTTATTTGGCATATAAGAATCATTAATAACCGCATACTGAGAGATACTTAATGTTTCATACATTTGACTATCAATAATAGAACTTAAGTTATAATCAACCAAAGGCATCATAACAGCCACAAGCAGCAAACCAACAAAACTCAAAACAACAATCAGCTGTTGAACAAGTGAAAGTTTTTTTAGAAAGTTTAGTTTTGAAATTTTTTCACGCATATTAATCTAATCGATATCCAAAACCATAAATTGTTTTTATATTTAAATCAGGCATTTTCTTTCTCAAGCGTCGTAATGTATCATCAACAACACGATCACTTCCAAAGTAATTTTCATCCCATACTTTGGCTAAAACTTGCTCTCTAGAAATAGCAATTCCTTTATTTTTAACAAAATATATTAACAATTCATATTCTTTAGTTGTTAATTCTATTTCTTCTTTATTAAATAAAACTTTACGCTTTTCTTCATCAATTGCATAACCATCAACATTAATTAAAGCAGGATCATCTTTATATACACGTTTTAAAACATTATGTATTCTTAAAATCACTTCTTTGATATTGAAAGGTTTTGTAATATATTCATCACAACCTTTTTCAAGACCAATAATACGATCAAACTCTTGATCTCTAGCACTCATGAAAACAATAGGCATGTTGGGCTTACAATATTTGATTTCATTAAGAAGATCAAATCCACTGCTTTTATCTAACATAATATCAACAATCCATAAATGGACATCATCATCTTTATGTAATAAAGCTTCTTCATATGTATAGAAGGAATAAACAATATATCCCTCTTTTTCTAAATAAGTTCTTACCAAATCATTTAAGTTTTTTTCATCATCTATGATGTTAATACGATATTTCATAAAATCACCTCACTATCACTATATACAAAAGATTGCCATAGAATATGGCAATAATTTGTGATAATATGTGAAACTTTTATTTTTCTACTGCATATCCTTTTGCTTTAATCACATTAACAACCTTTAATACATTTTCATGGCAGATTTCATCGCTTTGTGCCTCAACCATAACACGTACAACAGGTTCAGTTCCACTTTCACGTACTAAAATTCTCCCATCACTTCCCAGAATTTCTTCTACTTCTTTAACAGCTGCTTGAACATCAGGATCTTCTTGTGCTTTCTTTTTATCAGTTACACGAACATTAATTAATAATTGTGGATAAATATCAACCGCTTCAGTTAATTGAGCTAATGTTCTTTTATTTTCAACCATAGTTTCTACAACTTTTAATGATGTTAAAATACCATCACCAGTTGTTGCATGTTTTGAGAAAATAATATGTCCAGATTGTTCTCCACCAATACAGTGTCCATTTTGAACCATATTTTCATAAACATACTTATCACCAACAGCAGTCTTTTCATACTGAATACCCACTTTATCCAATGATTTATATAAACCAAAATTACTCATGATTGTTGTCACAATTGTGTTATTTAACAATTCACCTTTGGCTTTCATCTCTAAACCACATACATAAAGAATCAAATCACCATCAACAACTCTTCCAAATTCATCAACAGCAATACATCTATCAGCATCACCATCATATGCAAAGCCAACATCTAATCCATTATCTAAAACATATTTTTGTAAGACTTCAATATGTGTAGAGCCACAGTTTGTATTGATATTTAATCCATCTGGCTGATTATGAATAACATGTGTTTCAGCACCCAAAGCATCGAATACACTTTTAGCAATAGCACTTGATGAACCATTTGCACAGTCTAATCCAATTTTCAAATCTTTAAATGCACGTGTTGGAATGCTCATTAAATATCCAATATAACGATTTCTACCCATTGAATAATCAATTGTTCTACCAATTTTATCTTTTGTAGCATATGGAATAGAATCAGTTAATCCATCAATATACTGTTCAATAAGGTTTTCAACATTTGCCTCTAACTTTTGTCCTTTTCCATTAATAACTTTTATTCCATTATCATAGTAAGGATTATGTGAAGCAGATATCATGATTCCACAATCAAACTCTTCACTTCTTACAACATAAGAAACTGAAGGAGTTGTTGTGACATGCAACAAATACACATCAGCACCACTTGCAGTTAAACCAGCTACAAGAGCATATTCAAACATATACGAACTTCTTCTTGTATCTTTTCCAATTGCTATTCTCGCCTTACCATTTTGCGAATAATACCATCCAAGATATCTTCCAACTTGAAAAGCATGTTCAACTGTTAAATCAACATTCGCTTCTCCTCTAAAACCATCTGTTCCAAAATATTTACCCATTTCTCTAGTTCCTTTCAATATTAATAGTCACTTTTGACGATGATAATAACTCAATCTTAATTTTTTCATCATCTACAGCTGTCTTCACATCAACACGTCTTGTTCCTACTCTTAACCCGTCAACATCAACACTCGCCTGTATATTGTCAGCTGTTAAAGAAGCAATCTTAGCCTCGGTACCTGTAACAGATACTGTTGCATAACCACCTTCTCCAGCAAAAGACACCTTATAATTTTCTGTGTTATTTAACACCTTAATAGGGACTTTTTCAATCTTCTTGGTAATCACTTTTTCAACCTCTACTGTCACATCAACTGTTTCAGAAGAAAACTTATTAATACCATTTCCTCTTTTAAAAGCAACATTTGTTATTGTCGTATTAGACTTAACATCACTTACATCAACATCTACTTTCACAACAGAAATATCTTTAATTTTTTCTTCCAAACCATAAATCGTAATTTGACTTTGAGAAAGTCTATAATTAGATATTTCATATCCTGCAGGGATATCACCCACAAATTGAGCTTGTACAGGAACAACTTTACTATAAGAAGCCACATTACATTTGACATGGACAGTTGTAGGTGAAATTTCTACATTAAGCTCTTTATCATTAGCATCATATGCTTTGATTTTAGCATCCTGTTCAAAGGCCTCTGTCTTATCTGCAACATCAATATTTGCCTCTACCCTAACAACCTTTTGCAATGTCTCCTGACTTGCACGTAAAATCACACTTGTCTCAGCCATTTCTTCTACACTTACAGAATATTCTGTATCCAATTTTTCTTCATTTATGAAACGATAGCCTAAATCAAAAGTTGCATCTATTTTTGGTAAAAGTTTGATTTTCAAGGTTGATGGTACTGGCATCACTCTTAATGTTTCAGGAAAGTTACGCGATCTTAAATTGACAGTATACTCACCCTTTTCATAATCTGCTAAATCAAGATAAATTTGATAGTCTTTTGTAAAATTGACTTTATAAATATCCAAAGATGGACCAATCAATCCAACTGTAACGCTCTCTGGAACACCAGATAATTCTAAAGATGAATCTAAGTTTTCTACAACAACAGGAACATTCTCTAGAGTTGAACCAGATGTTGGGCTAGTGAGAATATCTTTCCCAGCAATACTATAGAAAAGAACTCCAGCCATTGCAAAAGAAAGAATCATAATACTGGCTTTACTTGATAAAATTTTATCTAATGTTTGATTAATATAATTATAGAATCGCCCAACTGTATCAATAGTTTTTGTTTTTGTAGCACTAATATTTTCTTTTGTAGTACTTTCTTTTGATGCTGCTTCCTTTTCTTTTTGTACAACTTTCAAAAAGAATTCAGTTGTTGAATCATGAACATCTCTTTTTTCTTTATTTTGTCTAGGACTCATGAGCTTGACCTCCTTCATCACCAGATTTAAACCAATTTAATTCATTAACTAAAGATGCACGTAACTCTTTTGTTGGAATCTTTTTTAATTCACCATTCATAGCAAATGAAATGGTCCCTGTTTCTTCACTGACAACAACTGTTAATGAATCTGTAATTTCACTAATCCCAATAGCAGCTCTATGTCTGGCCCCATACTTAGGACTCAATTCCTTATTTGTCGGCGGATAAAATGCTGCTGCACATGCTACACGGTCACCTTGAATAATTGTTGCTCCATCATGCAATGGTGTTCCTTCCCAAAAAATTGTTAAAAACAACTCACTTTTAATATCTGCATTAATCTTTGTCCCTGTATTAATATAATCCAATAAAGATTGCGTTCTTTCAAAAGTAATCAAAGCACCTGTTTGTTCTTTTGAAAGTGTTGTAATTGCACTTACTAACTCATCCATTAACCTTTCTTTTTCATCATCACTTATCTCTTTTTTCATTGTCATCTTTGTCTGACCCATTTTTTCCAATAAAGTTCTGATTTCTGGTTGAAAGATAATAATCATAGCAAGAACTCCCCAATTAATAATACTATCAACTAGGTAATTTAATGTCGTTAAACCTAAAACACTAGTTATGAGTTTAACAATTAAAATAAACAAGACACCTTTAAACAACTGCATTGTTTTCATATTTGTCTTAAACATCGAAATTACATAATATAAAATAAACCAAACTGCAATAAGATCTATAGAAGATCTTAAGAAGTTAATGATTTGAGACCAACTCATATTATTCATCACCCACATTTCTTTTCTATTATAACAGTTTTAAACCTAAAATAAAATGCCACAATTTTCATTTGATGAAATTTTTAGCTGCAATTTCTGACATCTTTATACAAATCATACACATATGAACAAAAACAAGCCTATTTCTAGGCTTTCTCTTTTCATGATAAATCATCACATATAGAGCAATATAAAATATCTGCTTTAGAAGCAAAAACACTAGCTACAGTCTGCAAATCAAGGATATCTATATCACAATTATCTAAATGTGATAATATTTTTAAAAATGCACTGATTTCTAGAACTTCTTTTTCCATCTCTTCATGAGTCATAAAACCACCTCCCGAATTATCATCAAGATGGTTTTATCATTTTGCAAATCTTTTCAACTTCTTTCTTTGTGATTTCACCATACTATACTTTATTTATATTAAAAAGTATTTTGATTGTTTATTTTATCTTTAAACATCAAAGTTGTTTTATATACAAAGTGTTTAAAACCTGTATATATCAATGTTTTGTACTTTTATCAAAAAAGATATATTTATTTGACTGAGATATTTTTTAACATTTCAATAAATTTTATTCCTTTTACAAAAAATGACATCAAAATTAGTGTAAATGTCTTTGCAAATCATGAAAAAAGTTGTAATATATGTATGTTAAATAGGAGGATTATTATGGGAAGAAAAATTTTAGTTGAAACATCTGCAAGACATGTCCATGTTTCACAAACTGATTTAGAAACATTATTTGGTGAAGGATATACACTTACAAATAAAAAAGACCTTTCTCAACCAGGGCAATTTGCGTGCGAAGAAAAAGTCACTGTTATAGGACCTAAAGGAGAAACAAAAATGTCTATTTTAGGACCAACTCGTGCAAGTACACAAGTTGAAGTTTCTTTGACAGATGCAAGATCATTAGGAATCAAAGCATTAGTGAGAGAATCAGGAGATATTGATGGAACTCAAGGATGCAAACTTGTTGGTCCTGCTGGTGAAGTGGAAATCCCTTGTGGTGTTATTGCAGCAAAACGTCATATTCATATGACTCCAGCTGACGCTCAAGAGTTTGGTGTGGAAGATAAGCAAATTGTAAGCGTTGAAGTGACTACTGATGGCAGATCATTAACATTTGGTGATGTTGTTTGTCGTGTAAGTGATACTTATGCATTAGCTATGCATATTGATACTGATGAATCAAATGCAGCTTGTGGACCTAACGAAGGCACAATTATTAAATAGAATTAACACAGCATTTAATCATGCAAAAAAGAATAATTATAGTAAAAAGAAGATTTCAGTGAAACCTTCTTTTTATATATAAATT
>NZ_CFJNYH010000074.1:0-6567 GCF_984815275.1 Coprobacillus sp. | reverse complement strand
TTTAGCATATCCATATCCTGGCACATCTACCAGTCTCAGTTCATCATTAATATTAAAAAAATTAAGTGTTCTAGTTTTCCCAGGTGTCCCAGAGACTTTTGCAAGCTTACTATGATTCGTAATCGTGTTAATAAAACTTGATTTCCCAACATTACTACGACCAGCTAAGCAAATCTCAGGCAAATCATTTTCTGGCCATTGTGACTTCCATGCTGCACATAGCATAAATTGAGCTTTATGAATTTTATACATTGTTTTCCTCCATTCTATTATTTCCTATTTCTGTTTTCTTATTCATCTTAACATAATTCAAACAAAATAACTATGAGAAAAGATATCTGTGATTCTTAAATTCTTCTTAGAAATATAAATCTTAATACTTCAGCCTGATTATGTTAAACATACGTCTTTCTAAAGAAAATATATATTTCAATAATCCATGACTCATTCTCAGTCCATATGATCAAACAATTATTCGACATATAAAAAGGGACATAATCATGCCCCCCCTTTATTTATTTTATTAATGCATGTTCTAAAACTGTATCAATATGGTCAGCCAAAACAATATCTAAATCAGCCTGTACTGATTTTGGAATATCATCAATATCCTTGGCATTATCTTTAGGAATAATAATCTTGCGAATACCACTACGATGTGCAGAAATAGATTTTTCTTTCAAGCCACCAATTGGCAAGACTTGCCCACGCAAAGTAATTTCACCTGTCATGGCAACATCATCTCTCACTGGACGATTACTGAATGCTGATAAAATTGCTGTTGTTAAGCTGACTCCAGCACTTGGTCCATCTTTTTTGACTGCTCCTTCTGGAACATGTATATGAATATCTTCTTTATCAAAAGCAATATTCTGCAAACCGTATTTTTCACGATTGGCTTTCATATAGTCAAGCGCAATAGAAGCAGACTCTTTCATAACATCACCTAATTGACCAGTAATAATAAACTTACCACTTCCATTAAAATGATTGACTTCAATTGGTAAAATATCTCCACCATATTGTGTATATGCCATTCCTGTAACAACACCAATTTGCGGTTTATCCAATTTCTTAGTATGCTCAAAAGGTGCTTTTCCTAAATAATCTTCTAAATCACTGACTTGGACTGTTAACTCTAAATCACCTTGTTTTAAAATCTTTAAGACTGATTTACGACAAATCTGAGCAACCAATCTTTCCAATTGTCTAACCCCTGCTTCTCTTGTATAATGACGAATCACATACATCATTGTCTCATCAGGAATATGCAATTGTCCTTCTTTTAAACCATGCAATTCTCTTTCCTTCTTTAGTAAGTGACGTTTTGCAATTTCTAATTTTTCCTGTTCAGTATATGAAGAAATTTCAATAATTTCTAAACGATCACGTAATGGTTCTGGAATACTTCCTAAATCATTTGCAGTTGCAATAAAGAGAACTTTTGATAAATCATATGGTTCTTCTAAATAATTATCTGAGAAGAACTGATTTTGTTCTGGGTCAAGTACCTCCAACATTGCACTTGTTGGGTCCCCTTTATAATCACTAGACATCTTATCGATTTCATCTAATAAGAAAACTGGATTAATAACTCCGGCTTTTTTCATACTTTGTATAATTCTACCAGGCATTGATCCTAAATAAGTTCTACGATGCCCTCTGATTTCAGCTTCATCTTTGACTCCACCTAATGATGCTTTCACAAATTTTCTACCTAGCGCTCTAGCTATAGACTTAGAAATAGATGTTTTCCCCACACCTGGTGGTCCAACCAGACAGATAATAGGAGCATTTAAAGATTGTGTCATTTGTTTAACAGCTAAATGTTCTACAATTCTTTCTTTTGGTTTTTCTAATCCAAAATGATCTTCATTTAAGACTTTCTCAACTTCATTGATATCCTGAACATCTTCAGTTTCCTGATACCAAGGTGTTTTCATAACCCAATCAATATAAGACCTTACAACATTAGCTTCTGATGAAGCAGATGGCATCATATCATAACGTCTTAACTCTTCTTCGATCTTTTCTTTAATATAGTCTGGATATGGATGATTATTTAATTCTTCACGAATAGCATCTGCATCATCCTCTTTATTAGGAGTATCTCCTAACTCTTCCTTAATAGCTCTTAATTTTTCTCTTAAATAATACTCTTTTTGATTTTCATCAATACTTTCTTTGACTTTTAAATTAATCTTTTCTTCTAATTCATTAATAACCTTTTCTTCTTCCATACTTCCTAAAACAAGAAGCAAACGCTTATTAATATCACATTCAGCTAAGATTTTCTGTTTTGTTTGTAATTCTACATTGATATATTGACCAATTGTATCTGCCAATGCACTTGCACTCATCCCTTGTGAAAGATTTGAAAAAACTTCACGTGGGAACATTTGTAGATTTTTATTCATTGACTGCATTTGTTCACTCACCTTGCGAACCAATGCAATTTCTTCAGTTTTTTCACCTTCAATATCTTCAAGATATCTTGTCTTTGCAAATAAACATCCATCTTTTTCGTCAAGATTTAAAATTTCTACTCTTTTTTGACCTTCAACAGTCAACTTGATTGTTCCATGATTATCTCTTTTAATTCTTCTTTTCACTTTACATAAAGTCCCAAAGTGATAAACATGTTCAAAATCTGTATTTTCATCAAGTGGATTGATTTGAGAAATAAAGACGATATTTTCATCAAATTCATTCACACCTTTTTCAATAGCTTTTAGACTAAAATCTCTTCCAACATCTAAAGAAATTTCATGGTTAGGAAAAACAATCATTCCTCTTGTACAAATGACAGGTAAATCAACTACAATATCTAATTCTTCCATAATTCATTACCTCCTTTTCATTCGACATCATTATATATAATAATATCACCTTTGTCTAATCAAATGACTTAACAAAACAAGACGCATCAAGCGTCTTATTTCACGTTATCTTTGATTAGTTGAACTGCTTTACGAGTTGCTAAATCTGATTTGATTTGTCCCATTTGAGCTTCAAAAATTGTTTTGACTTCATCAAATTCTCGACCATAATAAGTCGCAATTTCTTTGATCTCATCATCAACTTCTTCATCAGAAATCTCAATATTCTCAGCTTTAGCAATTTCAGCTAAAATCAAATTAAATTTTACACGTTTTTCAGCTTGTTCGCTCATTTCTGCTTTCATATCTTCCATTGTTTTTCCAGTTAACTGCTGGAACAGTTCCATATTCAAACCTTGTTGTGATAAATTTTGTTCAACTTCTCTTAACATTGTTTGTGTCTCTGTTTCAATCATTGCTTCTGGAACTTCTAATGGAGTGTTTTCAATAACCGCGTTAAAGATATCATCACTAAATTTAGATTCTACTTCTGTTTGTTTTTTATTCTTGATTTGTTCTTTTGTATAAGTTTCCAAATCAGCTAATGTTTCAATACCATCAATATTAACATCTTTTGCTAATTCATCATCAATATCAGGTAAAACTTTTGTTTTAATTTCATGTACTTTCACTTTGAAGACAGCTTCTTGACCAGCTAATTCAGCTGATTGATATTCTTCTGGGAAAGTCACATGAATTTCTTTTTCTTCCCCTACTTTCATACCAACAACTTGTTCTTCAAAACCAGGAATAAATGACCCTGATCCAATTTCTAATGAATGATTTTCAGCTTTTCCACCTTCAAATGCAACACCATCTTTAAAACCTTCAAAGTCAATGACTGCAGTATCACCATTTTCTACAGTTCCCTCTTCTTTAATGACTAATTCAGCAAATTGATTTTGGTAGTTAGCTAATTCAGCTTCAATTTCCTTCTTAGTTACTTTAACAGTTCCTTTTTTCACTTCTAATCCTTTATATTGTCCTAAAGTCACTTCAGGTGCAACAGGAGCTGTGACTGTTACTTTTAAAACATCTTCTGTTAATTCATCAATTTGAACTTGAGGTTGACCAACAGGTTGAATATTGTTATCTAGTAAGATAGCAGCATAACTTTTCTTTAAAACAACATCTGTTGCTTCTTCTAAGATTGCAGCTTTCCCAACTCTAGATTTCACCATTTTCATTGGAGCTTTTCCTTGTCTAAATCCATCAATTTTTACATTTTTAGCTAATTTTTCTAATGCCTTTTCTTGAGCATTTTTCCATTCTTCAGTTGTGAAAGTCACTTTCACTTCCATCATACATTTTTCTAGTTTGTTACAAACTGTTTCCATTTATACTTCCTCCATTATTTCAACATGCATATTATACATGAATCATTATAAGAATGCAACCATTTTAACACTCTATTTGTTTGAGTGCTAAAATTTGCTGTTCAATCTCAAATTTATCACAATAATACATCACTTCTAAATCATCCAAGTCAATATCCATAGACTGCAAAGTTGCGACATAATAATGAATTGCTGCTGCTAAAACATGACAATCTTCTTCATATATATCTTGTGGATATAACGCATATAAAGTATATTCAAGATATTCAACACATTGCTCAAAGAGTGATGGGTTTTCATCTTCAATACCGTTTTGTAAATATTTTAAAGTTTCAGCATACTGAGTTTGTTCAAGAACTAATGCCATATAACTTGGATTGATATCATAATATCTACCAAATTTTTCAACCTGTATATCTTCATCTATTTGTTGGTCAATCATAATTTCGATCAGTAATGTTTTAGCAAAAAAATGATTCTGAGGATTCATCAAATAATCTTGAATAACGGGAATAATCATGCGAACATTTAATTGTTGTAATTGATCTAGTGCCATATATAACAAATCTTCATTACATTCCTTGTTTTTTAAGACCTGTGAAATTTCTTCAATTGAGAAAATTTGGTTTTTCGATTCAACTTCATAGTTTGCTTCTTGTTTATCTAACAGAACTTCATCATACGCAGTATTAAATAAAGTTTCATATTGATAAGGAATATAAGGCATAGATAACTCTTCAATCAAAATATTAATAGCTTCTTCAAACTCACCCAATTCTTTTAATGTTGTCACATACATAGAAACAACATCATAATAAGTTTCTTTAGCATTTGCTTTTGCCCATGCCCCTTCTGTTTTAGCTTGTTGATATTCTCCCATTCCTACCAAACACACCAATCTTAAATATCTTACACTTTCATCATCCATATCTTCTAGCATCGTTAAAGCCTGTTGATAGTCTCCACATTGAATTAGTTCCTCAATCATCTTTTAACCTCCTTGACTTGCAATAGACATTCTATCAAAGTTATTTCTTTTCATCAACCAAAACTACAAATATTTTCAACGAAATTCAATAGATAACCACTATACCTATCCAAAATAAATTTACTTTATCTGTAAGTTCATGTTATAATGTGGCAATAGAAACGGAGTGTGAAAATATGATTATTGGAATTCCAAAAGAAATCAAAAACAATGAAAATCGTGTCTCATTAACACCAGCAGGTGTTCTTTCATTAGTCAAATTAGGGCATACTGTCCTTATTGAGGAAAATGCTGGTTTAGGTAGTGGTTTTTCAAATGAAGAGTATCAAACAGTTGGTGGAACTGTTTGTCATAGAGAAGAAGTATTCAAATCAGCCAACCTGATTGTCAAAGTCAAAGAATACTTAGAGAGTGAATATCAATATTTACGTGAAGATCAGATGGTCTTTACGTATCTGCATATTGCAAGTAATGAACCTTTTGCAGAAGCGTTAATGAAATCAAAAACAACTGCAATTGCCTATGAAACAGTTATTGGCAAAAACAACAGTCTTCCACTCTTAACACCAATGAGTGAAGTTGCTGGACGTATGTCAGTTCAAGTTGGTGCAAATTTATTGCAAAAAACAAATGGTGGAAGTGGCTTGCTTCTTGGTGGTGTTCCAGGAGTTATGCCAGCAGATGTTGTTATTATTGGTGGTGGTACTGTTGGCTTCAATGCTGCCCGTATTGCTAGCGGTCTAGGGGCCAGAGTTCATGTTTTTGATGTCGATGCCCAACGAATGGCTTATATTGATGATATCAGCAATGGAACAATTCATACTATATACAGCAATGAATATAATGTTCGAAACGCTCTTCAAACAGCTGATCTTGTTATTGGTGCGGTTTTAATCCCTGGCGCTCGTGCCCCTAAGATTGTAACGGAAGATATGGTTAAAGAAATGAAAGAAGGTAGTGTCATTGTCGATGTTGCAATCGATCAAGGTGGATGTATAGAAACTTGTGATCATACAACAACGCATGACCAACCAACTTTCACAAAACATGGAGTCCTTCATTATTCAGTTGCTAATATGCCTGGAGCAGTTCCAAGAACATCTACAATCGCTTTATCGAATGCAACTTTACCATATATTATAAAATTAGCTGAATATGGTTTAGATGCCCTTAAACAAGATGAAGGTTTCTTATTAGGACTTAATACCTACAAAGGACTTTACACTTGTCAGGCAGTTGCCGAAGCTTTAGATAAACCTTATACAAATCCAAAAGATTTATTCTAAATCATAACCACGCCTAAAAGACGTGGTATGTACAGACCCTATAAGGGTCTTTTGTTGCGGAGGTCTTCACCTATCGA
>NZ_CFJNYH010000073.1:0-6596 GCF_984815275.1 Coprobacillus sp. | reverse complement strand
CTAAAATATATTTTTCTATATTATGAAGAAATGAATGTTCCTCTATATATGAATCTACCTCCTCTGAACTCACAATCTGATTTTGAATCAGTGCTTGTTTATATCCCATAAATCGATCCTGAAAACTAAAAGAATAATCCAAATCACCAAAGAATCCTATTGTCTTATATCCTTTTAACACAACATAATCAGTCAACATATATCCACCTTGACGATTATGTGTTAAAACACAATCACATGGATCACCTAAAGATGTAAAATCAACAAGAACTACTGGAATCCCAACCTTTTTTAATGCTTTTAAATGACTATCAGAAATCTTTCCCACAACAAGAACTCCAGCAACCTTCCTATCTACAATACATTCTGGCATATGAAAATCATTATCTTCAAAATAATTTAATATTGAAAAATAGCCAAAATTCTTTGCTTGTTCAACAATTGAACATAAAACAATTGAATAAAAATGCCCAGTATTTGCATAATAACTTTGCATTAAAACACATATATTAGACTTAGAAAATATAGAAAGATATTGTTTCTTTTGATTAATATATCCCATTTCATCTGCGGTACGCAATATTTGTAATCTCATTTCGTCGCTTACTCCTGGTTTATCATTAAGAGCTATGGAGACTGCATTAATAGAAACATTTAATCTTTTTGCAATATCTTTCATTGTTATTTTCATATCATTATTCTCCCTTCAGTACTCTTTTCTATAGTTTAACAACTTCATACCCATACAACATATAATTTCTATAACTCTTCACCGTTTGTTTCAATAACATGTTTAAACCAATGAAATGATTTCTTTTTTATTCTTCTCATATCTTTAAGATCGTCATTATCTCTGTTTACATAGATAAATCCATAACGTTTCTTCATTTGAGCACGACTACTTAAAATATCAACTGGTCCCCATGATAGATATCCACGACAGTCCACACCTTCTTCAATCGCAAGTTTCATTTCTTGAATATGTTTTCGCATATAATCAATACGATAATCATCAATAATTTCACCATTTTCATTGACTTGATCATCATATCCAAAACCATTCTCAACAATATAGATAGGCATTTCATATCGATCATAAAGTTGTCTTAATGTAATTCTTAGACCAATAGGATCAATTGTCCATCCAAATTTAGACATTTCTAAATAAGGATTCTTTTTAATAACAACATCATTCACATTTGTTAAACTTTCTTCACCATAATGAGAAATTGTAGACATATAGTAACTAATAGATAACGAATCAGTCATTCCTTTCTTCAAGATATCCAAATCGCCTTCTTGTATTTCAGGCATAGTTCCTTCATTTTTCATATTTGCATAATAATAAGAATTGTAATGTCCTCTTGCAAAGACATCTAGAAAAACATAAGCTTCACTTTGTGCTTTCATACTTTCTAATGTGTCTAAAGGATGACATGTTTCAGGATAACTTTGAACCACCGTTGCCATCCCCATAACTTTTCCACCCTTTGAATGAATATATTCATTTACCAAACTATGTGCAATTAATGTATTATGCATAATTTGATTATCAAAAGTTTGAGGATTGACATCTTTTGGGTAAACTGCTCCAAAAAACATTTTAGGTCCTTTTTGTAAAATTCCATTTTGTTCATTAAAAATAATCCAATGATGAACTTTAGAAGCATATCTGTCTACAATCTTTTTGCATAGTTCAACAAAAATATCAACAACTTTTCGACTCGCAAATCCATTATATTTTTCATATAACTCCACTGGCATTTCAAAATGATAGAGAGTGGGAATAGGTTCCATTCCTCTTTCTATCAAAGCATCAATAAACTGGTCATAAAATTCAAAACCTGCCTCATTATAAGTATTCTCATCACTCATCATTCTTGACCAATCAATTGAAAAACGATAAGCATTAAATCCCATTTCTTGAAACAAATCAAAATCTTCTCTATATCTATGGTAAGCATCTATACCATCTTTAAAATCTGAAAATTCTCCTGTTGATGTTAAATCACAAACCGCAGGAATCTTTCCACCTTCTGTATATCCACCTTCACTTTGGTGAGCAGTCACTGCTCCACCCCATAAAAAATCTTTTCTTAACATTTGACTTCTCCTTATCCTGTAAAGCTATTTTTAGATTCATTACATATGAAGGAGTTTTAAATTGAGGTAGTTTTGAATTACTTCTTCATATGTAAAATGATATCTATCATTAGTATGACAGTCATTAACTTGAATCTCAATTCTCATTTACTTGAAAAAACAGACTTTTTACTTGAAATACAATAACTTATCATAGAGATACATAATGTATCTCTATGATAAGTTATTGATTATACTTCTTTTTGGTATTCTTCAAAAGAATATAAATTCCTATAATTGATATTAATGATAACCCACTATATGTAATGAATTGTGTTTGATCACTTGTATTCACTTGCTCTTGAATAACTGTCTGACTGTCTATTTGATTATATGAAACAATAGCATACTGTGAAAAATGAGTTGTTTCAAAATTAATATATTGTCCTTCTTTTACTGAATCTAACTTATGAATATGTCCAGATTCATCAATATATATGACTTCTAAATTTTTATGACGTAAGTTATCATCTATCTGAATAGCAACTTTTACTGTTTCGTCTAAATTATATTTTTCTCCCTTTAAGAACAAATGAAGATCATAAACTTTTTCTAATGTTGCCCGTTTAAAAAATTCCGGATTTTTGTTTTGTAATTCTTTGAATACTTTCATCATTTCTTTTTGATTAAGAATAAATGACTCTAACTGGATATTTTTTGGTAATGCTCCAGAAATATGAACAGACTGATCTACACTTGAAATAATCACTTCATTTGGTTTTACATCAATTGATGGTTTTTGGATCAGATTATCATAGGCACTCTTGAGTTCCTGATAAATATTTTGAATTTGTTGTTCAGTAGCATCTTGATTGTTAAAAATATTTTGAGCATTGTTTTTAGCTGTCATTAATCCTTTTAATGATTCTTCAGTATAAAGAGATTGATTCAATTGATTAACTTCTTTTAATAAATTTCCAAGTTTTTGCTTATCTCCTCTTGTTATTAATCGACTTATAGCCTCTTTTAATTGTTGACATACCTCATCAACTTGTAATTGTGTAGCATTTTGATCTCGATAAACTTTTGTAGCTTGTTCAAAAGCCATTTGTAAATTTTTAAAACTACTAGGTGTATATTGTTCTGATTTTATAGTCTGAGCCTTATCAAGTTCAATCTTTAAAAGATCAGTTTGCGCTCTATAAATAAGTGCTTCGTAAACTTCATGAAGTTTTTTTAATATACTTGTAACATCAGTCTCTGATGCATCTTCTTTTTTCAAAATAATATCAGCTTGTTTTAATATATCTTGAAAAGCATGATAGTTATTAGGTGTATATAAGGATGCATCTGTATTTACAATGGCATTATAGAAGACTTCAAGATCTTCTTTTAATGCTTTTCCATATATTTCAAATTCATAAATAGAATATCCATAACCAATTGCTCTTTTGATTCCTTGCATTTTTACATATTTCACAAGTGTTGTATCAAAATAAATATTTTCTAATGATCCTTGTCCATTTGTTTCATAATGAATATCAAAATAATTGTGATCATCTAAAGAGCCTTGAATTTTATATCCCTTTGCATAAGCATTTTCCCAAAGGATTGAAACTTGATAACAAGGTTGTTCAAGATCAATAGTTATAGATTCATTATCGTTATTTTGGGCAGCCCAACGTGTATTGGTTTTTCCATCGGTAACTTTGTTAGCATCATTACTATCGGTTTGACTTGTAGCAGTAGCTGTCTTTTGGAATGCAATATTTTTAGCATCCTGACCAGTTATTGTAATCATAATTTCTGTTTTGATTCCACTACCATCGGTTGCTTGTGCAACGACTTTTACTATGCCGTTTTGTTTTGGAACTAGTTTGCCATCTTTAGTTATTGTCGCTAAATCAGTAACACTCTCATCTTGATTATAAACCGCCCATTCAACTGTCGTGATTGTCGCATCAACGGGTTGTATATTGGCAATCAACTGTAGCGGTTTATTTTTTACGGTTATTGTATTTTGACCCGATTCTGTTGAAATATTAATTTTATCAACATATGTTTTCTCATAATGGTCGCCATACACTTGGAATTCCCATAATGAACTTCCATACTGACTACTACTTTTTACACATTGCATTTTCACATAACGTGCTGGTTTGGCATCAAATGTTTTCTCTTCAATATTTCCTTGTCCTGATTTTTCAACATATAAATCATAGAAAGTTTTGTTATCCATTGAACCTTGAATTTTATATTCCAAAGCATATGACTCCCAGTACAAGACAACTTTATTCACTTGATAAACATCACCTAAGTCAACTGTAATCCATTGGTCATCACTTTGTTGCCCAGAAGCCCAGCGTGTATCAATTTTCCCATCAAAAGCATCTTGCAATGGATTTGCACCTTCAGCATGAGAAGCAAATCCCGGCTTTTGATATGCAAGATTTTCTTTATCTTGATTTTCAAGTGTTATAACCTTTTCCCCTTGAATATGACTACCATCTACTGCTTTCGCTACAACTTTCACTTTTCCATTTTTAAATGGAGTTAATTTACCCGAAGATGTTATTTCAGCAAGTTTTGTTTCCTGATTTTCCATATCAGTGACACTCCACTCTACTCTCTTATCAGTTGCTGTATCAGGTAAAACTTCTGCATACATTTGTAATGGTCTATTCTTAGTTGTAATTTTATCAACCTGATTTTCAGTACAAGAATTGAAGAAACTTCTGTTTCTATCTGATAATTACCATAAACATCAAATTCATACAATGAACAACCATATTTAGATTTCTCATTCGCATAAATACGGACATAACGCCCTAGTTTCGTTTCATCCATTAGTAATCTCACAATTTTCTTTGAATTTCCTTCATCTTCTACTCTTGCAATTTCAGTCCAATTGGATTTGTCATCTTAAACTTCTACAACATATCGTGGTGGTCTTGCATCTTCCCAATTCAAAACAATCAAATCAATTTTTGCTTGTGTACCCAAATCAACATAAATCCAAGGATTTTTTTCACCAGAATCAGCTATCCAACGTGTTGTTTCATCACCATCAACAGCAAAGCTTCCAGGATGATTATCTCCTACTGAGGAAGTCACTGTCGGTTTATCTTGAGATAGACTTGCTAAAGTTTGTCCTGAAATAGTCACAACCTTTTCTCCAACTATTCCACTACCATCTATTGTTTTAGCTAAAATTTTTATCTGTCCATTTTTCTTAACTGTCAACTCTCCATCACTTGTAATTGTAGCTTTATCTGTTTCTTGTCCATTGATGTCAGTAACTGACCAAATCACTCTTGGATCCATAATATTTGTAGAAGATGTAAGAAGAACTTGATATGATGTCACTTGTCCTCTTTGCATGATTTCACTTAAACCTTCAATTGCTACATTTTGTATCAACTCTGTTCCTTGATCAGGAAGAACTTCTGCAGTTGAATGAGCAACTTATTTATTGTTAATCCTTGTTGTGTTCCCATCATATTCAACTTGACTATTAGGCTTAGTTAAAACAATGACTCTAGCAGAATCTGCAAGCATTTTTAGTGTTTGTTTTCCAGTTACATTTTTAGCTAAATATTGTCCAGAAACAGAATCATATAAATCATAGTATTGATGCCCTAAATCAATTTCAACATCTTTACTTTCCATGAATGGATTATAGTATAAATATGTCTCATACATATCATCCTGATAATAATCTGTTTTATTACAATCTAATTTTAAAATCCCTTCAACATTCGTTTCCTCTACCAAAGCTCCTAAGAATCCAGTATAAAAACCACCATACAATCCAAAGTTTGTTGTATTTTCTCCTGCCATCCAACCAGATGTTGCATTCTGTTTAGTATCTCCTGTTGCATAGAAGTTTTTTCCATTACTATTTTTTCTAAGTGATTCATAAGCCAGAACATTGGCTTCTGTTTTCCCTATATAATCGCCATCTGTTTGGTGATCCTCACTCCATTCATTAGGTAAAAAATACTTCATAGCATTCGTAATATTAATCGCCCATTTTCCTGCCATTCTGGCATAACTTGGATCATATTTAGCAGCTGGTAAAATTGATGTCATTGGATAGATAGAATTGAAGAAATATGAATAACCATTATTGGGTTCTCCTGTCATTCCATAAACATCAATACCATCTTGAGTATAATTCACTCCTCCCCAATTTCTCACTGAACTTCCGCTCTTTGACGTAATCCAATTCCAAAACTTAGAAATATCATAATTTGTTCCCACTTCAGCATTCATCATTGCAGCTAAATAAACAGCATCAATCAGCATATTCTCATAATAAGGATTTGCGGTTAAGTTTTGTAAATAATCCATACAATATTGAGCATATTCCAAATATTGAGCAGCTTTTTGAGGTTGACTATCTTTAAATATTTTATAAGAATAATACAAAATAGGCTCTATAATTTAACTGGAGGATTTAAATAAATCTTTCAGTTTTATTTTATATTAAAATAGACATAACTATAACCTTG
>NZ_CFJNYH010000072.1:0-6807 GCF_984815275.1 Coprobacillus sp. | reverse complement strand
ATAGTGACTGGTATGCAATGTATGGAGAAGGAACAGGCATTTGTGATTTATAAGAAGGGAAATACCTTCTTTTTTTCTTTTTTTGAAAAACACTTGACTTAGAGTTAACTCCAAGTGGTAAGATACGGATGAAAAAAGAGGGAGGAATGAAGATGAATGAATTTTATGAAGATTTAATGTGTCCAGTTGTTTATCGTTGGGTGAAAAATCATGAAGGAGTCAAAATATGTCATAACAAATGTTGTACACTTTGGATAGATAATGGAGATATTTATGGTGTTATTGAGTTTCATGATGAGAATATTGTTGAGTTAACTGTGAAAGATACGAAGAGTCATGAAAATATATTTTATTTACATTTTCAAATGCATGATATGAATTCAAGTCTACAACAGTTCAATACTTTCTTTCATTATTTAACAACGCCTTCATCTGAGCACCATGACATGAATGTGCATCAAACAGATATTAAGAAGATTTTATTAAGTTGCAGTGGAGGGTTAACGACATCTTATTTTGCATATTCTATTCAAGAGATGATGAATCATAGGGATTTAGGAATACAGGTAGATGCGGTTGGTTATAGTGATATTGATAATGTTGCTAATGAGTATGATATAATTTTACTTGCGCCACAAATTGCTTATATGTTACCTGAATATAGAGAAAAGTATGGAAATAAGGTTATGACAATTGAAACTGTAGATTTTGCAACAAGTGATTTTGAAGGAATTATCCAAAAAGCATTAAATTCATAATAAAGAGCAATTATGCTTCTTTTTTTATTGAATTGTCAAAAAATGAAAAAAAATGGCGTAGAAATGTTAAGTTTATGTTAAGTTTATTTACATTGTGTTAATGAAATGTTAATCTTTTGTTGTAAATCATAGGGAGGAAAGAGATGGAATTATCTAATATATTTGCATTGCTTGGCGGTTTAGCTTTATTCTTATATGGGATGACTATGATGTCCAATGGATTAGAACTTGCTGCTGGTAATAAAATGAAAACAATCCTGGAAAAATTAATAACAAATCGTTTCTTAGGTGTTGGAGTGGGTGCATTGATCACTGCACTCATTCAATCTTCATCAGCAACGACTGTGATGACAGTTGGGTTTGTCAATGCTGGATTAATGAAACTAGAAAATGCTGTTTGGGTTATTATGGGAGCAAACATTGGAACAACAATTACGGGACAATTAATTGCATTAGATATTACTGCATTAGCTCCAGTTATTGCATTTATAGGTGTTGCGTTAATTGCATTTTTCAAGAGTAAACGATTGGATGCAATTGGTACAATTGCAGCGGGGCTAGGTATCTTATTTATGGGGATGGAAATGATGTCAGGTGCAATGGTACCATTACGTAGTTCACCTGAATTTGTAAGTATTGTTTCTAATTTTGAAAATCCTTTAATAGGTATTGCTGTAGGTGCATTATTCACTGCTATTATTCAGAGTTCATCGGCTTCAGTTGGTATTTTACAAGCATTAGCCATGAGTGGTGTTATTACTTTACCTTCTGCAATATATGTTTTATTTGGACAAAATATTGGGACATGTATTACTGCTGTATTGGCTTCTATTGGAACAGGGCGAAATGCAAAGAGAACAACTATTTTGCACTTATCCTTTAATATTATAGGAACAATTATATTTGTTATTATTAGTATGTTAACTCCATTTGCACAATGGATGCAGGCACTAACACCAACAAATATTCCTGCTCAAATAGCTAATGTACATACAGTTTTCAACGTTGCAACAACAATATTATTATTACCATTTGGTAAACAGCTTGTTCAATTAGCATATAAGATTCTTCCTGAAAAGGAAGGTCATGAAGATCGTATGGATGTAAAATTCTTGGATTTTTCTATTTTTACAAATGATTATCATATTGGGACAAGTGCAATTGCGAATACGCAATTATTTAATGAAACACAGAATATGTTAGATGTAGCTATTGATAATGTGAGAAGGTCTTTTGAATTAATGATTAGCTATAAAGATGAAAAATATGAAAAACTGCAAAAAAGTGAAGAGTATATAAATTATTTAAATAAACAGATTGTTGATTTTACAACAAATGCGATTTCAAATGAATTTCCAATAGAAGGTTCACAAACAATTGGTTTGTTCCTTAAGGTTTCAGCTGACTTAGAGAGAATTGGTGATCATGCTGTGAACATTGCTGCTAGAGCAAAGTTGCTTCATGATGAAAATAGACGTTTTTCTGATACGGCTTTAGACGAAATTGGTATTATGAGCAGTTTGTGTACAAATATTTTAGATGAATTAAAGATCATGAATTATGATGAATTTAAAGATCTTGTAGATAAAGTAGATATCATAGAAGAGAATATTGATAAAACGAATTATCAGTTTGGTATTAATCAATTGATTCGTTTAAAAAATAAACAATGTACAACAGAAAATAGTGTTGTTTATACAAAAACATTAACTGATTTTGAAAGAATTGGTGACCATGGTTTGAATATTGCACAAAGTTTTTATAAAATTAGAAAAGCTGTTGCAGCTATGAAAATGGTGAAACCAGAAATGATTGAAGAATAATTGAATATTTTGTTGAATATGTGGTGGAGTCTGGCATAAAGTATATTACTTTATTTATTCAACAAATGTGTATTTTTGATTGCGAAAATAAGAGACAGATTCCATCCTTTTAAGGAGAAATCTGTCTTTTATTTTGGTAATCAAAAGGGAGGAAGAAAAATGGAATTATCAAATGTATTTGCGTTAGCAGGGGGATTAGCATTATTCCTTTATGGAATGACAATGATGTCTAACGGATTAGAATTGGCCGCTGGGAATAAGTTGAAGGCTATACTAGAGAAGTTAACTACAAATCGCTTTTTGGGTGTTGCAGTAGGAGCTTTAATTACGGCTATTATTCAATCATCTTCTGCAACAACTGTTATGGTTGTTGGTTTTGTCAATGCAGGACTTATGAGTTTACAGAATGCTGTTTGGGTCATTATGGGAGCCAATATTGGAACAACGATTACTGGTCAATTAATTGCATTAGATATTACTGCATTAGCACCAGTTATTGCATTTATAGGTGTAGCATTAATTGTTTTCTTTAAAAGTAAGAAATTAGATGCTTTTGGAACAATTGCAGCTGGATTAGGAATTTTATTTATAGGAATGAATATGATGTCAACTGCTATGGAACCATTGAGAAGCTCACCAGAGTTTATTCATATTGTTTCTAATTTTGAGAATCCTCTCATTGGTGTGGCTGTCGGAGCAATCTTTACTGCTATCATTCAAAGTTCGTCAGCATCTGTTGGAATTTTACAAGCCTTAGCGATGAGTGGAGTTGTTACATTACCAACAGCTATCTATGTATTGTTTGGTCAAAATATTGGAACTTGTATTACAGCTGTACTTGCATCTATTGGAACAAGTAGGAATGCGAAGCGTACTACAGTTATACATTTATCTTTTAATATGATTGGAACTGCAATTTTTGTGCTTATATGTATGACAACTGATTTTGCATATTTTATGCAATCTTTAACACCAACGAATGTAGCTGCCCAAATCGCTAATGTTCATACTGTGTTTAATATTGTCACAACAATTATATTATTACCATTTGGTAAAAAGTTAGTTGATTTTACATTTATAATTCTTCCTAAGAAGAAAGATAAAGAAGCTCAAATGACATTAAAGCATCTAGATTTCTCTATTTTTACAAATGATTATCATATTGGAACGAGTGCTATAGCCAATACTCAGTTATTTAATGAAAGTCAGAATATGTTAGATGTCGCAATTGAAAATGTTAGAAAATCGTTTGAGTTAATAATAAGTTATAAAGAAGAAAAATATGAACAACTTCTAAGAAATGAAGAATATATTGACTATCTCAATAGAGAAATTGTTGATTTTACAACTTCTGCTATTTCTAATGAACTTCCTCTAGAGGGTTCACAAGCTATTGCTTTGTTTGTGAAAGTATCAGCAGATATAGAAAGAATCGGAGATCACGCTATAAATATAGCCAAGAGAGCAAGATTACTGCATGAAGAAGATAAACATTTTTCTGATGAGGCTGTAGAAGAAATAGGAATGATGAGTAATCTTTGTACCAATATTCTAGATGAACTCAAAATCATTAATTATGATGAGTTTAAAAATATTGTAGATAAGGTTGATGTCATAGAAGAACATATTGATAAAACGCATCATCAATTTAGTGTAAATCAGTTATTAAGACTTAAAGAAAAGAAGTGTACGACAGAAAATAGTGTCATTTATACGAAAATACTAACTGATTTTGAACGTATAGGAGATCATGGACTTAACATTGCTGAAAGTTTTTATAAAATTAGAAAAGCTGTTGCAGCCATGAAATTAATCAAGGAAGAAGTTGAAAAGAATTCATAAAATAAATCTTAGTGAATACATCTAGAAAAAGGATTGATAGTGTATATAAAAAGTGGTAAAGTGAATATGTTGAATATGTGGTGGAGTCTGTCATAAAGCAATTGCTTTATTTATTCAACATGATTTTATGTGTATCATTCAAGTTTTACTTATATGAGTAAAACTTTATAATACCATAATGATGACAAGACAGATTCACGCTTTTTAGAATCTGTTTTTTTATTTTAAAGAAAGCCTGGTGATCGATTTTAAATATGAAATTAATTTTAAGGAAAGTCAATCAGTATGTTAAACATTCATCTCCTCCACGATTGATTGCATTTGGATTTGCAAGTGTTATTTTAGTAGGAGCTATTCTATTAATGTTGCCAGTTTCTGTCCGTGATGATCAGACTGTTTCATTCATAGATGCGTTGTTTACATCAACAAGTGCTGTATGTGTGACAGGATTAATTGCTATTGATACAGCAGAACATTTTACTGTTTTTGGAAGAACAGTTGTTGCTTTATTAATCCAAATTGGCGGTTTAGGTGTAACTTGTGTTGGGGTAACAATTATTTTAGCGGCTGGTAAACGTGTTGGATTTAAGGTTAGAAAACTGATTAAAGAATCATGGAATATTGGGGGTTATGGCGGTTTAGTTAAATTGGTGAAGTATGTCTTGAAAATAACATTATTATTTGAGCTTGTTGGGGCAATCTTAAGTTTTATTGTTTTTGTTCAAGATTATCCTCCATTAGATGCTTTAGGTATTAGTTTGTTTCATTCTGTAGCAGCATTTAATAATTCAGGTTTTGATATTTTGGGAGGACTTACAAATCTTATTCCTTATCAAAATGATATTTTATTAAATTTAGTTACAAGTGGATTAATTATTTTTGGAGGAATTGGTTTTTTAGTTATTATTGATGTCAAAAATAAAAAGTCTTTTAAAAAATTAACATTTCATTCTAAGGCAGTTATATCAGTCAGTATTGCGCTTATTGTGATTGGTACATTATTAATTAAGCTGACTGAAAATGTAACATGGTTAGGAGCTTTTTTCCAAAGTGTTTCAGCTAGAACTGCAGGGTTTTCAACATATAATTTAGGGAACTTTACAAATGCTGGGTTATTTGTGTTAGTCATCTTAATGTTTATAGGTGCTTCACCTGGTTCTACAGGTGGTGGTATTAAAACAAGTACATTATTTGTTATTGGTAATGTTATGAAGAGCATTATGACTCACCAGCATTGTGTTTCATTTAAACGTAGAATATCAGAAGGTATTATTATGCAAGCCTTTGTTGTCGCAATTTTATCTTTATGTGTTGTCATTATCAGTACATTTTTATTGTGTATTGTAGAGCCTAGATTTACTTTTATGCAATTGTTATTTGAAAGTACATCAGCATTTGGAACAGTTGGGTTATCTACTGGTATTACATCACATTTAAGTGTTTTAGGAAAAATTATTATTATCTTAACAATGTATATTGGTCGTATTGGAGCAATGACTATTGTTACTTTGGGTGTTTATAAGGAACCAAAAACAGCTGTATATTCAGCAGAAGATATTATGATAGGATAGGTAATTATATGACAAATGAAAAGAGTTATGCAATTATAGGTTTAGGTAGATTTGGTATGCCTTTGGCTAAAAAGTTAGCAGAGGCAGGAAAAGAAGTTATTGGTATTGATAGAGATGAGGATAGAGTGAAGGAGTTAAGAGAATATACTGAGTATGCTTTTGTTTCACAGACACTTACAAAGGATGTTCTTGAAGAAGTGGGAGTTCAAAATTGTGATGTTGTTATTGTGTGTATTGGTGAAAGAATTGAAGTCAGTATCTTAACAACTTTAAATGTTATTAATCTTGGTGTTTCAAAAGTCATTGCAAAAGCAACAAATGCTGATCAAGGAGAAGTTTTAGAAAAACTTGGGGCACAAGTTGTTTATCCTGAAAGAGATATGGCTTTAAGGCTTGCAAAGAAAATTTTAAGAGAGAATCTTGTTGATTATATTTCTATTGGTAAGGATATTGAGATTATAGAGTTTGAAATTTCAAAGCAAATGATTGGTAAATCTATTATTGGAATGAGAGTTAGAGAAAACTTTGGTTTAAATATTATTGCTATTCATCATGATGGAATAACTGATACAGATATAGATCCACATTATCTATTAAAAGCAGGGGATACAATAGCTGTTATTGGAAAAGAGAATAAAGTTGCTCAGTTTGTGGATAGCTATTCCTAAAATATGAAGAAATATTAAATATTTTTTTGCTAGAAAATAAGGTTTAACGATAATCGTTAAATCTTTTTTATTTGCTTATTGCATATATCTGTCATACGAAGTATAATGTACTTATAAAAGTTGAAAAAAGTGTAAATAAAAAAAG
>NZ_CFJNYH010000071.1:0-7477 GCF_984815275.1 Coprobacillus sp. | reverse complement strand
ATGACTAAAAAAAGATATACTAAAAAATATTTGAAATATAGTACTGCTATAAACATATTTACATTAACTGCTTTAACTATTTTCGTTGTAAATTCTGGGTTTCTCAAAGATTATCTATTACCATTAAATATTAATTTCAATTATACAATGGTGAATGTCTTTATTATGAGTGCGCTTATTATGATTTATATGATATCCCTCTATAAACTCTTAAGAAATTTAAAATCATATCGTTCACTTTTTAGAAAATAAAATCATCTTATGATAAAACATAGGATGATTTTTAATTTTGATTTATTTATTTTTTTGAGATGGTTTTTGTGGTTTGTAAAATTCCCACGGAGAACAATTATTTAAGTTCTTGATAGCTATTTTTTTAATAATCTTCAACATTTTTATGACCTCCTCCTAAATTAGATATTGCAGTTACAGCAAATGCATATGTTACAGTTAAACTCAGATTCGAATATTTTAATGTCCATAAGCTTATAACACAACCTAAACACATCATGACTTTATTGATTATTTTATATTTCTTAACTTGCGAAAGTAAGATATCAGGGTTTTGAGGAACTCTATAAATATATATAGGTATAATCATAACCCATAAATATAAATAACAATTCAATTGATACTTTAACAAAAGAATAAAAAGAATGTGAACAAGGAGTGTTAAAAACATACATCTTAACATTGTTTTAGCATGATACCCACCACCATAATATCTAACCCAATAAAATAGAACGAGAAAACATAATGTCCAAAGCAATTGATGAAATAATAATCCCATGATAATAACCATTACAAAAGCCGCTAAATTTGATATGATCAATTGCAATCCATAATTATATAAATCTTGTTCATTAGGTAAGATCTTATGTTTTTTGATGAGACTATCTATTATCATTTGTGATATTTTCTGTAACATAGCATCACCTTTCTTATCTTATCATTATAAATTTTATTTTTCCTTTTGATGTGACACAAACCCCCAAAATCTGCTACACATTCATAAAATTAGTTGTGAAAAGAAATATAAATATAACTAATAAAGGTATCTTCTGTTATCTGTTTTTTATATATTCCATTATATAGATTAACTTTTTCTTGAATAATTGTTAGACCTAGTCCTTGATGTTCTCCACCTTTATGGCTTACCCAATCGATATTGTGATTAACAATAGGGTTTTTGACCTGTATAATTAATTCATTGAGAGAATACTCGATATATATATTGATTTCTTTTTGATTTGTTTTTAATGTTTCTTCTATTGCATTATCAAGAAGATTAAATAATATTGAACAGAGGTCTGTGACTTTCATATGTCCATCTTCAATACTTTTTACAACACAGTGAAATTTAATTTGATCTTTATATTGAGCGTATTTTGTATTAATAATGGCATCTATATATGGATTTTGAGTATGAATGAGTTTGTCAATGGATTTTAATTCTTGAATA
This sequence comes from Coprobacillus sp., assembly GCF_984815275.1. Taxonomy (NCBI): domain Bacteria; kingdom Bacillati; phylum Bacillota; class Erysipelotrichia; order Erysipelotrichales; family Coprobacillaceae; genus Coprobacillus; species Coprobacillus sp. Next base: position 6,015 of record NZ_CFJNYH010000071.1, on the reverse strand, counting down.
ACTTCATTATATAATTGATGACTATGTTCAAGATTCAGATATTGAATAGTTTCCAATTTGTTTTTAATATCATGTTTAAATTTCTTTATTTCTTCTTGATTCTTTATGTGAAGATTAATATTTTGAAGAATCATATTATTCATTTGGTTTTTTGTTTTTTCTACTTCTTTTTCTCTATATATATTCATTGTTTGATGAAGTAAGATATGAAAACAGGTGTAAAGAATAATAATGAAAAAGAAGATAAGAAGAACATGACTGTCATCATAAACAATATATTGTGATAATAACATCACTATCAAGATGACAATAATAATGATAAGGTTGTAGAAACATATATATTGTTGAGGAAGATAAGCATTTTTTATATTGGTTATTTTGATAAGATATTTCATTATCAAAAATGATATCATAACGATTATGAATATAATTATGATTCTCATAAATCCTACTGCATAAAGATCAGAAAAATCGAGATGAAAAATATGTATACTCATTCTATTTATGATTAAAGATATAAACCCATACAAACAATAATAACTACTTATTACAAAACCAACCAATGCATAATTATATATAATATTCTTATATACTTGTATTTCAATATAGAGCAAAATTAGATTCAATAATATTCCTAAATATGGAATATCATATACTACTAATTGTCCTAAGAGGTGACCAATAAGATATGTTATTATAAAGTTTATAAATGATAGAAACACGATTCTGATAATAATTCTTTGACTATCTTTTTTAATTAACTGATAAAAGATATAACCAATAACCGTTTCATAAATCAAACAATATAAATACTCTAAAACCATATCCCTCCTCTTCTTTCTACGTATTCATCTATTAATCTATAATATCTATTGCTAGATATGGGCAAACACCTATGTTTCCCCTTTAAAAGGACTCCCTTATCTTTAGTTATTGATAGGATATGCTTCCAATTTATATATGTATTTTTGTTAATACCTAAAAATTCATATTGATAATGTTTCATAAAAGCAGATAAACTGACTCTTTTCATGATATATTTATTTGATTTTGTATAAAGCCAGATATCTCTTTTTTCATATTTTACATAAATAACCTCATTAACATCTAATAGCGTAATATTACTATTATAATTAATCTGAATAAAAGAATCTTTTAGGCGAGTATATATATCTTGAAATTGATTTTGAAAGAAAACTTCTATATTCTCTTTTAATACGAACTTATAAACATTATGGTCAATACAATCCGCCATTCTATCTGCGTGAGAAGTTATGTAAATAATGGGAGTATTATAAAAATGCTTATGAACAAATTCTATACCATCGGTTTCTCTTAGATCTATATCCATAAAGATAAGATGGAAATTGATTTTCTCTTTTTCTTTTAATAGTTTTTCACATGTTAAAAACTTGTATATCTCTATATCATTATAGTAGTCTGTCTTAAGCATTTGTGAACTGATTAATTGAAGAAAAGCCCATTCATCATCAACTATTGCAATATTAAACATTCATTATCTTCCTTAGCATATTGAATTTTAAGTGCTTCATTAATATGTTTTAATGCTTCTGGATCAAGGGATAGAAGATATTGATTTATAAAAGGATATTCTGCAAGTACAGATATTGAACTTTCATGAACATACATATTATATTTTTTAGTATCTTCTCCTATTATATAATTGATTGGCACGTGAAAGTATTGACTAATGATTTTTAATGTTTTTATATCTAATGAGTCTATATTTTTCTCTATTCTACTTACTGTTTGCTGAGACATACCTATCTTGTCTCCAAACTCCTCCTGTGTCAAACCACATTGTTCTCTTAACTCTTTTATTTTCGACATACTTATTCACCTCATATTTCATTATAAAGTAAACACATACATCAATTTACTCACATTTATTGTTTTCGTACTCATAAAATGAGTATTCACATATATTCGTCAACAAATTGTATCTAATTGATAATAATTAAGAGCTGTCCTGTATTCTACTAAAAACTGTATATCTTTTTATACCATAATCACTAAATTTTTCATTACTTATAATTTTTATAGAATTTATTAAGATGATCATAATGCTTCACCAAACACCTTTACACTTTTCATATCAGATAATTTAAATATAAAAACTATGTCTTCAATCACACCATATGATTATTACAAATCAAGAATGTAATTCAATACATAGTTTATACCTAAGCTAATTGTTTCCTTAACTTTACTTCTTTTTCTTTCCACCTTGTTTTAATTAATATATTTATTAAATAAATAACAAATAATTCTCCCATATACACCAATCCAAAAGAACTTTTCAAAAATAAGAAAATCTTTCCAATATATGGTATATGGTAAATGTATTCTCCAATAATATCACTTCTTTTGGTTTCATAATTATCAAAGAAATCTTTACCTTCAGCTTGTGTCCTATAATAAGTATTCCCATCATTACCTATCTGTGTTTCCCTAAAATAGTGAGTTAATAAAATATTTTCACCAAATCGATCAGCTTCAAATGTTACAATTGTATCTGGTTGAATTGTCTTTTCAACAGGTATGAGTTTTGTAAGAACAAGTGAGTAAGTCGGAATTTTCGGCTCCATACTATCTGACAAAACAGTATAAAGACGATAGCCTGTTACTTCTGCCACTTTATCAGGAAAGTATATGATGAGTGTAAAACAAAAAATAAGTTCAATTATAAATACTTTATGTATAATTTGAAGAAATGGTTTGAAATAACGCATGATATACCTCCTTTCATGAGTAAAAAAACCGTCATAAGACGGTTGATTTTATTATTGTAATGTTCCTTTCACAGAAACTTTTAAAGTTTCACCTGCTAAAGATGCATCTTTGACTGACACCTTAACATTATAAGTATTTGTTGCTTCAACTTTAGAATCAACATTTCCAGTCAAACCATTATCAGCACCATCTTGTGTAATTTCTATTGTAGCTTTTGATGAATCTATAGGTTGATCACTTGAATCAGTTAATATTGGTTGAAGTGTTAATGTACTGACTTTACTATTATTATCAACAACATTAAATTCAACTGTACTTGTGTATGATGGAAGTGTATCACCTAAAACTCTACTTTCTTCACTAAAAGTTGTTAATGTTCCTGCTTGTACTGTTACTGGTGTTCCAACAACCAAATTTGCTACATCAGATGTATCTTCTAATTGATCCCATGCTGCGAATGTTCCTGCTGAAGTTGCAACAATTGCTACTGCTGTCGCGAATGTTAAAATTGTACTCTTTTTCATATTATTTTTTCTCCTTTTTTATACAAATGATATTAGGAATGTTATTCCTTAATACATCTTAATTGTATTCCAAAAAAGTTAGATTGTATAATACTTAAATTGAAATGCCTAGTTATATCAATTTATACATAACTAAATATAATCATAGTTTTCATGCAAAATATCTAAAAATACTTGACCTGCATTTGATATTGTATCACGTTTTCGTTTAATAATAACAAAGTTCATTGTGATTCCACTATTCTCTATTTCGATACTCTTTATATGCGAATATTTTAATTCCTCCACCTGCCATTTATTCCCTAACATCAAGGCATCTGCATGATTTATCATATTGATTATAGCATGATAATTGCTCATTATAATACTTCTTTTGAACTCTGATAAGGCAAAGCCATCTATCGATAATGATAAATTTAAATTTGAGAAAAAGTCATATGGTAAGTGAATACGTGGATATTCAAAAAATTCTTTTATATTTACAATTTCTTTATGTGCAAGGGGATTATTTTCACTTATATGTACATATAAAGGACCACTTCCTAATATTTGTACTTCAATATCTTTAACTTCAGCCATCTTTTTAAAGATTGATAATTGGTAGTTATTCAAGATTGTAATTCCTATTTCAGATTTCATATCAATTACATTTTGAAGAACCTCTTCAGCAGTTGTCTCTAAAAACTTGATTTCTGTTTCAGCACTGCTTATACGTTTATAAAAATTCAAAATCATATCATCTTTTAAAAATAAAGAATCTACAGAAATAGATAACTGACTATAAATTTGTTCAGCATCTAATTCCTTTAATCTTTCAAGGACCTGAAATTGATTCAAAATAGATCTTGCATAATAATATAACATTTTCCCAGTCGGTGTAAGTGTCACACCTCTATTGTTTCTTATAATCAATGCTTTCCCCATATCTTCCTCTAAAGCATGGATAGAGCGACTTAAATTAGGCTGAGATATATATAATTTTTCTGCTGCTTTATTTATGCTTCCACAATCTACAACTTCTATAAACTGAAATAACTGTTCTTTTCTCATGATATCCTCCTACATTTCATTTTCATTTTATCATATTTATGAAATACACAAAATAAAATATTCTCTTTAAAAAGAAAAGCAGGCTCATGAAATGAACCTACTTTCTCATTATTTAATTTTTGTTCCATTAGGTAAGCTTTCAACAGATACAAGTTCTAATAACTTTTTCTTAGAACCAGCTAAAATCATTCCTTGTGATTCTACACCACGTAAAACTGCTGGTTTTAAATTAGATACAACAATAACTTTCTTACCAATCATATCTTCTGGACTATAGAAATCAGCAATTCCTGATACAATTTGTCTAACTTCTTTTCCAATGTTAATTTGAGAAATAAGTAATTTATCAGCATCTGGATGCTTTTCACATTTTTCAACTGTTCCAACAGTTAATTCTATTTTAGCAAAATCATCAATAGTAATTTGATTCTCATCTTCTTTTTGTTCTTGTTTTTTAGGTTGTAGTGCTTCTACTTTCTTTTCAACCTCTTTTGGATCTAATCTTGCAAATAATTGTTGTGGTTTATCAGTCACTTTATTTCCCACTGGATATAATCCAAAAGTACTTAAATCTTTGAAATCTCTTAGATCAGTATGAATTTGATCTAAAATTTTTGTAGAAGTTGATGGCATAAATGGTTCTAGTGCAATTGCTGCAAAACGAATAGCTTCTATCAAATTATAAAGAACAGTAGCTAAACGTTCTTGTTTGTCAGTTTCTTTAGCAAGAGCCCAAGGCATTGTATCATCAATATATTTATTTGTTCTTCTTAACAAAACAAAAATTTCGTCTAATGCTTTAGATGCTTTGAACTCATCCATTAAATCTTGTACTTTCTTTGGCATAGCTAAAGCAATTTGCTTTAACTCATCATCAACTTCTTCATATACTTCTGGATTTGTCACAACACCATCAAAATATTTATTTGTCATTGCAATTGTTCTATTAACCAAGTTTCCTAAAATATTAGCTAAATCAGAATTAATACGCTCTACTAATAGATCCCATGTAATACTTCCATCATTATCATAAGGAATTTCATGTAAAACATAATATCTTACGGCATCTACACCAAAGATTTGAACCAAATCATCAGCATAAATTACATTTCCTTTCGATTTAGACATTTTGCTTTCCCCTTGTAATAACCAAGGATGTCCGAACACCTGTTTAGGCAACGGAATGTCTAGTGCCATTAGCATAATTGGCCAATAAATTGTATGAAACCTTACAATATCCTTACCAATTAAATGTAAGTCAGCAGGCCAATATCTTTTATACAGTTCTCCATGATTTCCATCCACATCATAACCAAGACCAGTAATATAATTTGTCAATGCATCAATCCATACATAAACGACATGTTTAGGATCAAAATCAACTGGAATAGACCAAGTAAATGTTGTACGTGATACACATAAATCTTGTAAACCAGGTTTTAAGAAGTTATTCATCATTTCATTCTTTCTTGAAACAGGTTGAATAAACTCTGGATGATTTTCAATATGTTGAATTAAACGATCTGCATATTTAGATAACTTAAAGAAATAAGCTTCTTCCTTAGCATCATGAACAGGTCCCCCACAATCAGGACATTTGCCATCAACAAGTTGTGATTCTGTAAAAAACGATTCACATGCTGTACAATATTTACCTTCATAGTGTCCTAAATAAATATCACCTTGA
>NZ_CFJNYH010000070.1:0-7544 GCF_984815275.1 Coprobacillus sp. | reverse complement strand
ATTTTAAAGAGACAGAAGGAGGGAGAAAAGAGATGTGTGAAATCTGGGAAGAGATCAAAAGAAAGGGTAAGCAAGAAGGCATTATTGAAGGAGAAACTAGGGGGAGAATTGAACGAACAATTCAATTAATCCAAAAAATGATGACTAAAAAAGGGTATACATTGGAAGAAGCGTTTAACTTTTTTGATATACCAGAAGAAGAGCGCTCTATATACATACAAAAAATCATTTCATAATGATTAGAAATATGAATCATTAAGAGGCTATAGCGAGTCAATTTTTTGAGTTGATTTGTCTAATTTCTTTATGTGTTTTTTAGATTTTGTTAATAAAAAAGCAGCTACATTATTAATAAAATTGATTTTACATTCAAGTCTATTGGAAATAGTAATAAGATTGTTAAATGTGGCTGTTCTATAATCTTGATACATAAAAAAGATAATGATAATCATCACTGATCTCATTATCTTTTTTTATTACTTATTTTAATAATAACAAACAACTGGTGTGTTTACTTTAACCATATCGTATAACTCAGCAGCAACTTTAAGTGGTAGATTAATACAGCCATGTGATCCTCTAGTATAGTAGACATCACCACCAAATCGAGATTGCCAAGTCGCATCATGAAGACCAATTCCCCCATTAAAAGCCATCCAGTATGCTACTGGTGTTTCATATTCAGGTTTGCCATCTGCTTGAATTTCACCACGTAGAGTTCGATTTAATTGCATGAAATAAATGTAATAAGTACCTGCTGGTGTTTTTTTATGAGGATCACTAGGTAAGCCAGAAACAATATCTGACTCTAAAACAATTTTTCCATTTTTATGATACCAAAAATGTTGTTTTGTCATATCTATCTCTATAAATGTCTGACCAAGGCCACCATTGTCATATGAAGCTTGAATACCAGTTGTTACAGGTGTTCTCATTCCTTTTTTTCCAGCCTGAATATCTTTGAGAAGTCCCTCTACTTCTTTTTCTTGCTTAAGTTTATAGCCGTAATTCCCTCCTGATACATTTATCTTTCTGCCATGAGCACCAGTAAATGTTTTTTTCTTCCCAATAATGTTTATGTTTTTAGATAGTTTTTTTACAAATTCTGTTGCTTGTTTTTTAAATTCATTATCATCTTTATAATAATTTCCACTCTCATCTATAGAAAGCCAAGATACTAAAGTATTACCATCTAAAACAACATCTTCATTTATTGTTTTATAGGTAATAGAAACATCACAATATTTTTTAGCTGCTTCCAGTAATTTTTTTAAACTTTCATCTTCAGATGTTGTCTTAGGTTTCACATAGCCACCAACTTCTTCTACATTCAGCTCTGTTTCTCCATTTTGAAATGCTGTCGTTATTTTTTGAATAAGAATATCTTTTTGGATTTTACTTCCAATTGTTTCTTTTGCAATTGAAAAATTATGATCTTTATATTGAACTTTTGCATCAGCAGGTGCTACTTGATAGTCATCTTGCAGGTGCTTGAGTTGAGATAGAGATGTCTCTAACTTTTTTTCATCAACAATAAATAAATTATTGATTGTAATATTATCTTGATAAAACCAATGAGTAAACCATAAAAAAGCGTTCTGTTTTTTTATTTCCTTTTTTATATCATTATTTTGATTAAATGTAAAACCAATATTTTCTTGTGTTAAGATTTCCTTTTCTCCATCTAGAAATATCAATGTCATTGTTCGTTTATCAATATGTTCTTGAATTTTCTGTGTTGCTTTTTGATAATTTATTCCTGCCACATTCATTCCATTAATAGTTGTTCGTGACATAAATCTATTTTGATAATAAATACATCCAAATGCATAAATACATATGAATAGAATTCCCCCACCAATAAGAAATTTCGTTTTATATTCTTTTATAAAAAGAATATATTTATGACTTTTGGTTTTTGTTTCTTGTTCTTCAACATGCTCATTTTTTACATGATCTTCATCCATAATAACATCCCCTCATTTATTTATTTTCATTCTTTTTGATTGTAGTTATTCTTATTTGAAAAGTCAATGTTTCCTATTCGTAAATGCTTGTTAATGTATTTGATTTTATGAGTATATCTTGTTATTTTGTCTATATGTCTCAAATGCCTTTGTAATAAAAAAAACAATGTCGATTGACATTGTTTAGAAATTTAGATAATGATATATTCACAAACAGATCTCCATATTTTTATAGGAATACCTCTTTCTTTAATAATAAAATCTATGTTTTCAATTTCTTTAAGATCAATATCATGTAATAAGAAACGACAAGCAAATTCATTAGCTTCTCTTTCTAATGAATTTTTTCTTGTTTTTAATAAAAACTGAAAAGAAATATTTTCATCATAATGCATAAGATAATGTCCAAGTTCATGAGCTAAAAGAAAATTTTCATATAAAGGATTTAAGTCTGATTTTATAGTAATATAGGCAGTTTGATGAAAGAGGAATATAGAAGAGTCACATGCTTTGTTGAGTTGGTCATTGTATTCTATAGAAATATCATGATAGTCAATAATCTCTCTAACATTATCTGTTTGATACTCATTGATTTCATGAGTTACAAAATCTTCAATAGTCATTTTATTTATGCCTCTTTGCAATCATTTTAATAAATTGAGCAATATCATTTGCCATATCAATAATTTCATCTTGACTCATTGTATCTAAATCATAACCGCCAAATTTAGCAAACATATCTTGTTTTAATATAAATTGCAAGGCTTCTTCTGGTGATGTAAAGAAATCATCATGATTTTCACCTAAGAGTTGAGAACTTGTACAATGAAAAATATGTGATAATTTTTCAATCATTTCAATCTTTGGTTCACTTCTTTCCTTCTCCCATGAAGAAATTGTTTTACCACTAATCTCTAATAATTCACCTAGCTCATCTTGAGTTAAGTGTTGCTCCTCGCGCATTTTTTTGATGTTGTCTCCAAGGACTGACATAGCAATCACCTCTTTAAAACCGATTATATACCTTTAATATTAAAAAAACAATCAAAACTCTAAGTTTCTTAGAAATCATATTGAAATTCTACAAATCTTAGAGTAATATAAACTTACAATTGGTATTATTTACCAAAACTTAGAAAAGAGGAGAGAGCATATGAGATATTCAGAAGAACAATTAAAAACAATTAACAACATGAAACTTTATTTAAAAGGAATGAGAGAACTGAGTCGTGAAAGAGAATATTTATTAGAGGAATTTAATGAGGAACCAGCACCTCATTCACCATCGTTTGAAGAAACAAAAGGGACATCATTGTCACAGATCACACGAATGAATGATTATACTTTTAAAAGAGAATTATTATCTAAAAAGATTCAATTATTAAGTGATATTATTAACAATTTTATGATCAAGACACTATTGTTACCAACGAGACAAAGACAGATCTTAGAAACTTATATTACGACTTTAACATATAAAGAGATGATAGATACTCTAAATGATAAATATTATATAAGTACAAGTACATATAAAAGAGAATTACCTGAAATATGTTTATCTCTTTCACAATATATAACAAGTCCATTACCTTCTATTGATGAAATTAATCGTAAATTCTTAAGTGAAATTTAAATAATGAATACTTTTTGAACTTATCTTGAACCTAGTTATAACCAATAGAAGGGTGTTAAGATGATATTGTCAAGAAAAGGCAGAGAGATACCTTTCTTGATAAGAATCTAATTGGCCAAGCAGATTCATAAAGAAAACATCAAACAAGATAACTTAGGTTATAATATTCATCTCATAAAGAGAAAGATGTTAAAAACAATTGAATATAAGGAGGTGTCTAATCAATGATAGATCATGAGAAACAAGTTTATACACTTGTCAGCAATGCATTAAAAGAAAAGTTTGAAACTATTCAAACAACAGATCAGAAATTAAGATTTTATGATTCAACATATCCAGTGATTTCATTAATTCAAACAGATAATTATGTTTTGCAAGATAGTCGTTCATTCGATGATTTGGGAACAAATAATGTTGAGCAATATGAGATTGAAATTCAATCTCAAACTGGTATGGATGAAATCAAAGCAATTATGATAAGTGTTGATGATGCTATGCGACAACTTGGGTATATAAGGACATACTGTGGATTAGATACACAAGATAAAGAAACAAAGTTAAAAAGATTGATGCAGTATCAAACTGCATTATAAGGAGGAAATTATTATGTCAAATATTGCTATGAGTACAGCTGGAGTCACAGTGAACTATGCAGTTGAAGCAACTGCTGGAACAAGACCAACTATGGGATATATTCAAATTCCTAATATCAAAAGTGTTCCTGAGATGAACCCATCTCCAGAAACATTAGAAACAACTGATTTGAGTCAAACAGAATTCAAGACATATGTTGAAGGTTTAAAAGATTTAGGAGGAGCATTAGCTTTTTTAGCAAACTTTACTACAGATTTAGAAACAGCTTGGAATGCATTAGTAGATGCTTATAAAGCAGCTAAAGAAGAAGGAAAATCAGTTTGGTTTGAAATCAAACATCCTGGTTTAGAAAAATCAGTTTATTTTACAGGACAACCAAGTGCTATGGGATTACCAGCAATGGCAGTTAACGCTGTTTTGGAAACAAACTTATATATTACACCAACAAATGCACCAACTTGGCAAGCAAAATCAACAGTAGCACCTGCTGAATAATTTATAGGAGGAATGAATCAATGTCTAAAACAATTCAATTTACATACAATGATGTGGATTACACATTAGAATACACAAGAAAAACATTAGAAAAAATGGAGGCTGATGGTATCGTATTAGCAGATATGAATAAAAAGCCTGTGACTATTTTACCAAAGCTTTTTGAATATGCATTCTATGCACATCATAAACGCATTAAAAAAGCGGAAGTTGATAATATCTTCCACTTATTCACAAACAAAAATGATATGTATAATAAGTTATCAGAAATGGCAACAGATACATTAAATACATTATTTGAAGAGGATAACTCAAAAAACGCAATAAGTTGGAAGGCGAGTTTTTAGACACTGAGGATTCTCTTTCCAACAAAACATATACAGAAATATTTAAAGAAGTTCTTCCCTTTTATTTATCCATTGGTATGACTTATGATGAATTCTATCTCCAAGATGTAGAACTGGCTAAATTCTATAGACAAGCCTATGAAATAAAAGAAGATCGACATAACTCACATATGTGGTTACAAGGTATGTATATTTATGATGCTATTTCAACGTCACTATATAATGTATTTTGTCGAAAATCTGGGCAACAAGCATCGTCATATCCATCAAAGCCATATCCAATGACGAATGAACAAAAAGAAGAAGATCAACAATTAACAGTTGCAGAGGAACAGGCTAAAGCGAAAGTCTGGATGAGTACTTTGGTTAATTGTTATCAATGAGTAAAACACCACAATCTGTGGTGTTTTCATCTTATAGATTCAATAATTCTTTCTTTTTCTTGTCAAATTCTTCTTGAAATAAAATTCCCATATCCAGAAGTTCTTTCAACCTTTTGACTTCTTCAATAGGATCATTTGTATTATTTTCTTGAGGAATATTATTTTCCTCTTTTTTTGTAATGATTTCTAACTTTGCTAAATCTTCATCACACATCTTAATTAAGTCTTTAGCCATCTCACTATTTGTTTTCGTATTTCTGGTAATATAGTTTACATAAACACAAGGTTTGTCGAAATTATTAAGATTTAATTTGATTTGCAAATTAGAAATATATTCACCATTATTGAGTGAAGAGAGGGCACCAATAAGTGAACCAACTCCCCCAGCAATATACTTACCAGAAGCTGTATTTTTCAACATATCATTATTGATAACTTGTTTATCACAAACTATTTGATAGCTATTGATATCAGTAAAAGAAATAGAATCATATGGTGGAGAGATATTTAACTTGTTCATTGGTCTAACTTTTTTATCTAAATTACCTTTATTTAATATTGTAAGTTTATTATTTTCTTTTTCGAAAAGTAAACGCTTTGTATAGGGGAGAAGTATTTCATATAATTCTTTCATTTCATCATATTGATTCTTTTTAAAAACTATCTGAAAAGGAGTAGTATCATCTGTAACAATAATAAAAGTTCCTCTGCCTTGAGAATTAACTTCTCCTAGTTTTATCCATTCAAGATGTGCTAAATGTAGATTTTCTTTTGTAATACTAGATTTTACAAATAAGTGTTCATTGTCTTCCAATCGAACTGTAAAGCCACTAACGCCAGTAAATTCTTTTTTCATATTATCAATCCTGCTTTCTATATATAAATTATAGTTAATTATAATTAAAATAACAATAAAATTCGTAAAATACTATGTTTTAAAAGTCTAAATAGATTATTGAAAATTTTGATTTTTTAAGTAATATGTAATAATATTTTTTCTAAAAATATAGTATGTGTTATAATAATGTTAGAAAGGAGAAGGCATATAAGAAATTGAATATGTCAACATAAAAAATGGTTAAGTTTGGGAAGTTATTATTAGGAAGTATTATGGTCATATCCTTAATTGGTTGTAATTCTCAACCAAAAATAAATAGTAAAGAAAAAGAGTTACTTACAACTATTGAAATAGCAGCATCAAAGGATATAAAAAAATCTTTTGAAGCAATGCAAGCTGATGGATATGGATTAAAATATAATACTGAATGTGATACTATTACTTTTGAAAAGGAAGAATATCAATTTGTTGTTAGGCTAATTGAAGGTGATGAGTGGGAAAAACTTAAGTTTATTGATAGTAATGGAGCATTTATTTATTGTAGTGAAATTAAAGATGATTCTAATCCTACATTAATTAATTTAGTAGCTATTTTGAAGAAATATGATACAAATATGGCAGATGTGGAGTATGAATTAAAAGAACTTCTATCCGAACATAGGTTGGAATTAAAGAAAAAAGAATTGGATGAAAAATATCCTGCTAGAAAAAAGTTGGCTGATGCGGGATATGAATTAACTGGATTTGCTACTGATGAAAATGGGCAAAATACAATCTCATCAACATGGACAAGAACAAAACAAGAAGATGGAATAATTGTTAATATTTCTTTGGATATTATAGATAAGAGTTATATTCAAGAGTATGAAAAATCTACAAAGATAATATATTCATATTATTGGGGAGAAAATACTGCAACAGTTAAGGCTGCAACAACATTTTTAAAATATGATTTTAATGAAAATACAATTAGTGAAAGTAAAGGCTTAGATGAAAAGAGCGAAGTCTTATATTCAAGCCAAGCAGCATATATTAAACAAGAATTTGAAAAAGAGATGAAAAGGATTGGAATCAATGTTAAAGACTTAGTCATGCCAGAGTAGATAAGTTATTAAATATATTAATAATGTTAGAAATAAGAGAATTTTAATATATTATTTTGGTTTTAAATAAAAGATGTAAAGTTATTATTGATATAATGTATATTTATAAAAAAACACCACTATAAATGGGGGAGTGTAATATAAAGTGTGTAAATAGATAAACTACTGCACACTTTTTTAAATA
>NZ_CFJNYH010000069.1:0-7794 GCF_984815275.1 Coprobacillus sp. | reverse complement strand
GGTCACGTATGGATCAAATTTGAACCTAATGAAGGTAAAGGATTTGAATTCGTTGATGCTGTTGTTGGTGGAACAGTACCTAGAGAATATATCAGTTCTGTAAAATCTGGTCTTGAAGATGCTTTACAAAACGGTATGATTGCTGGATATCCAATCTTAGATATTAAAGCAACATTATTCGACGGTTCTTACCATGATGTCGATTCATCAGAGATGGCATATAAAGTTGCTGCAAGTTTAGCTTTAAAAGCTGCTGGTAAAAAATGTGATCCAGTTATCTTAGAACCAATTATGGCTGTTGAAATCACTGCGCCTGCAGAATATTTAGGAAGCGTTATGGGTGATATTTCATCTAGACGTGGTATGATTGAAGGACAGGAAGAAAGAGGAAATGCTGTTTTAGTACAAGCAAGTGTACCTTTATCTGAAATGTTTGGATATGTTACTGATTTAAGATCATTTACACAAGGTCGTGGAAACTATACTATGCAATTTGATCGTTATGAACCAGTACCAAAATCAATCAAAGAAGAAATCATTAAGAAAAATGGTGGAAACAATTAATTCTAATGAAAGTTATTGCATTTTTGTAGTAAATCATTTAGAATGTATATGTAAAAATTTAAACAAACTTATATAGGAGGAAGCTTATAATGGCTAAAGAAAAATTTGACCGCTCTAAAGCGCATGTTAATATCGGAACTATTGGTCACGTTGACCATGGTAAAACAACTTTAACTGCAGCTATCACTACAGTATTATCTAAAGATGGACAAGCTCAAGCAATGGATTATGCTGCTATCGATGCTGCACCAGAAGAAAAAGAACGTGGAATCACAATCAACACTGCACACGTTGAATACCAAACTGAAACTCGTCACTATGCACACGTTGACTGTCCAGGCCATGCAGACTACATCAAAAACATGATTACTGGTGCTGCACAAATGGATGGTGCTATCTTAGTAGTTGCTGCTACAGATGGTCCTATGCCTCAAACTAGAGAACATATCTTATTATCTCGTCAAGTAGGTGTACCATACATTATTGTATTCTTAAACAAATGTGATATGGTTGATGATGATGAATTAATCGAATTAGTTGAAATGGAAGTAAGAGAATTATTAAATGAATATGAATTCCCTGGAGATGATACTCCAATCATCCGTGGATCAGCTTTAAAAGCATTAGAAGGAGATCCAAAATGGGTTCCAGCTATCCATGAATTAATGGCTGCTGTAGATTCATATATTCCTACTCCAACTCGTGACACTGATAAACCATTCTTAATGCCAGTTGAAGATGTATTCACTATCACTGGACGTGGAACAGTTGCTACTGGACGTGTTGAAAGAGGACAATTAAAATTAAATGATCCAATCGAAATCGTTGGTATTCATGATACTGCTAACACAGTTGCTACAGGAATTGAAATGTTCCGTAAATTATTAGACTATGCTGAAGCAGGAGATAACGTAGGGGTATTATTAAGAGGTGTCAACAGAGAAGAAATTCAACGTGGACAAGTATTAGCTAAACCTGGATCAGTACACCCACACAAAAAATTCAAATGTCAAGTGTATATCTTATCTAAAGATGAAGGTGGACGTCATACTCCATTCTTCGGAAACTATAGACCTCAATTCTACTTCAGAACTACTGACGTAACTGGAGTTATCGAATTACCAGAAGGTGTAGAAATGGTTATGCCAGGAGATAACGTTGAATTAACAGTTGAATTAATCGCTCCAATCGCTATTGAAAACGGAACTAAATTCTCAATCCGTGAAGGTGGTAGAACAGTTGGTGCTGGTAACGTTTCAGAAGTTATCGAATAATCAATTTTCAATATTTAAAAAGGTATCTGTCAGGATACCTTTTTTTGTTTCTCTGTGCTAGAATAGGCTATAAGAGGGAGATGAAATTGTGATTTTTACATATCAGCAAATAGCAAGTCTTAATACAACAGAAATAGGCATATATAATTATATTATCAAGAATGTAGAGCAAATTTATAAAATGAATATTAGACAAGTTGCAGAAAAATGCCATGTATCAACAACAACTGTTTTTCGTTTTACTCAAAAATGTGGCTGTGAGGGGTTCAATGAATTTAAATGGGAGCTTAAACAATTTGTTGAAAACAATAAGATACCTACAATGGACAGTGAAATCAAAATGCTTTCGGAGTTTCTTGAGTTTTCAAAGAGTGAGGAATTTCAGGATAAAATTATTCAGTTTGCTAAGATTATATCGCAATCATTACACATTCTTTTTTTGGGAATAGGAACAAGTGGTGCGTTAGGCAAATATGGTGCGAGATTTTTTTCTAATATTGGATATTACAGTCAATGCATTGATGATCCATTTTATCCAGCACCACAAAATGATGATTATAAGAATGTACTTATTGTTTTATCTGTAAGTGGTGAAACAAAAGAAGTTATTGATCAGATTAAACATTATCAAAACAAACATTATCAAATACTTGTTATTACTGATAGTCAAGAATCGACTATAGAGAAAATGGCTGATTTAAGCATCTGCTATTGTGTCAAAAATATTATATTACCACAGACATATAACATCTCTACTCAAGTTCCTGTTGTTTATATAATTGAAAGAGTCGCAAGGGAACTTACAAAAATTGACAAATATCGTCATATCCATCAATGAAGTGTATGTAAATACACTTTTTTTGTTACCAAAGATGGTAACATGTTCCACAATGAGGAGAATATCTCTACTGACTTTGTTTATATGATAAAGTAAAAGCAGAGATAAAGGGAGGAAAGATATATGAAAGGAAAAAAGAAATTAATCTCTATGCTTTTAATGGTAGCAATGATCTTATCGTTGATACCGATGTCTGTTTATGCAGCAACTTATGTTTCAAAAGAGGAATATTTACCTAATGACGGTTATTGCTACATAGTTGATGCGAAAACTGGACAGGTTCTTCAAAGTGCAATTGATGCTAATGAACCAATGATAACAAAGAATTTAGGAAAAGATGGAAATGAATTACCAGCAAGTGCACTCTTTAAGTATTGGGCAAACAGTGATAACCCCCAATTGATTACATTTATCAATAGCGCTTCTGGTCAAGTGATTTGCCAGGATAGCAGTAGTGCATTTATTCATTGTAACGGTAATAAACCCTCTACCCCTAGTGGTTGGGAGGCTTTGACTGCAGTTGAAGATAGTTTGAATAAAGATGCAGTTCAATTGAAAGCTTATAGTGGAAAATGGGTATATATTGATGAACAAGAGCAAATGAAGTTAACGGATAATGTAAATATAGCAAGTTCATTTTATATTATACAAGCTAAATATAGTGATACGAGTCTTTATTTTGAGAGTAAAGCGACTCAAAAGTTAATCAGAGCAAGTGGGAAAAATGGAGACGCTTTAACTGTTGATGGGCAAAAAGAGAATGGTCAAATTCCTGAAGATTGCCGTTTCAATCAGATTGGATATGGTACTTTTGACAATAGAGAGGTGACTAACTTTCAATCAAAGGTTTATCCAGAATTGGCTTGGAAAACAGGATCAAGTGATTATGTATTCTTGAATAATGCACTTATTTCGAGTGGGTGGGAATCGATTATTGTTGTTCCTAATGGGGATGGGACCATCTCATTTCAAAGTTCAGAAAATAAGTCTTATTACTCAGTAGTTGAGAATAAGTTAAAACGAGGATATAATGGTGAACTCACAGATAATGAGAAGTTTATTGTTCATACGCCGCTAAGACCATCTCGTGTGATTGATGTTAATATTACAAATGTTGAAGAAAACTCAGTAAGTATAACATGGGAAGGTGTTGAGAAGACATTGTATACTGGATATCAAGTTGTTGTCACTCCAACAGCAATAGGTGGAGATGCCAAAGAAATTGTGAGCCAAGAAACAATTCATAATTCTTTAAAAGTATCCGGTTTAAAAAAAGCAACTGAATATAGTGTAAGTATTCGAACTGTCAATGGAAATTCGCCTTATTCACAAAGTGAATCTCAAAAGTTTGTTACTAACAATGAGACAACACGACTAGATAAAGTGACAGGACTATCTTGCATACAAGAAGATAATAACTTGAAGTTAAATTGGAATGCTGTTTCTGGAGCAAATGCTTATGCAATTTATCATGCCAGATCTGCATTTGATAAAGAAGGATATAAAAAGATTGCGACAGTTCAACAGGCAACAGAGTTTACGGTTAGCCAAATCGATGATAAATATAGTCATTATTATAAAGTTGTTGCTATAAATGATAAAGGTCAATCAGAACTTTCTGATGAATATACATCTTTAGAAACGACTATGTTTGGAGAGAATATGTTTATTTTTGCTCCGACTGATGAGATTTCAAAAATTGATCAGGTTGTTGCTGAAGTTTTTAGCAGACAAAATGATTACGCTAATGATGCTCAGTTTAATGAGAATCGATATTCGTTCTATTTCAAGCCAGGTGATTATACACAAACACAATGTATGAAAATTGGGTTTTATACACAAGTGGCTGGTTTAGGAAAGAGCCCATATGATGTGAAATTAAATAATATGGAAGTTCCAGCTTATTTAGATGGGAATCCAAATAAAGATCCAAATGCAGATGGACAATGGAATAATGCAACATGTAATTTCTGGCGTTCAGCAGAAAACCTTTCTATTATTAATACGGGAAATAATCAGGGGCATGCAAGTTCATGGAGTCCAGATAAGTTCAATTGGGGAGTGGCTCAAGCTGCTCCATTGCGTAGGATATATTCAGAACGGGCAGGACAATTTGATTGGAATTATGGTTGGGCATCAGGTGGTTATGTAGCTGATAGTTATTTTTCTGGAGGATTTAATGATAATGGAAATATGCTAGGATATGGATCTTTTTCACAACAACAATTCTATAGTAGAAATAATAAAATAACACGTGGGACTTATGGAGTGACTTTAAATGCTTTTTATCAAGGTGTTGACTGTAATGAGTTGGAAAGCAAGTTAAAAACTCCATTGATGAACAATAATGGTTATACCAATTGGGATATTGCTAATAGTGATGGGTCAAGACAGTGCTATACAAATATTACAACCACACCAATGATAAGAGAAAAACCATTTTTATATTTTGAGAATGGAGAATATAAGGTTTTTGTACCTGAACTTAATCAAAATACAAAAGGGATAAGTTGGTCAGAATCAGATATGGGCAAAGGGAAAACTCTTTCTTTAAATGATTTCTACATTGCTAAAGAAGGGAATAAAGCAACTGAGATTAATCAGGCGTTAAATGATGGTAAGCACATCTTCTTTACTCCAGGAATCTATCATGCTGAGGAAGTTATCAAAGTGAATCGTCCAAATACAATTTTATTGGGAAGTGGAATGGCATCTATCATACCAGATAATACATATGCTGCTATGGAAGTGGCTGATGTTGATGGAGTGACTTTAGCAGGAATCATTTTTGATGCAGGTACATATTCAGATTATTTGTTAAAAGTGGGTCAATCAGGATCGAACATTGATCATTCAAAAAATCCAACATTACTTGCCGATTTGTTTTTCAGAGTTGGTGGAACAACAAAAAGTTTAACAAAAGCAGATATAGCTTTAGAAATCAATAGTGATAATGTGATAGGAGACCATTTCTGGATTTGGCGTGCTGATCATGGAGCTGGAGTTGGCTGGGAAGGAAATGAATCTAGACATGGACTTGTTGTTAATGGTGATAGCGTGACATGTTATGGTTTGTTTAATGAACATTTCCAAGATTACACAACATTATGGAATGGCGAAAAGGGAGCAACCTATTTTTATCAGAATGAAACGGCTTATGATCCTCAAAATCAGAGTGATTGGATGAGCCATAATGGAACAGTGAAAGGCTATGCATCATATAAAGTAGCAAATAAAGTAAAGGAACACTATGCAGTAGGATTAGGTATATATAATGTCTTCATTAATACAAATGGAGCAGCCATTGAATTAGATAATGCTATTGAAGTTCCTAATCGTCAAAATGTTTTAATTGAAAATGCATGTATTCAAACATTTGCGAAAACGGATGGCCCATTGGTAAAGATAAATAGTGTTATCAACGGAGTAGGGGGATTTGTCAGTAGTGGTAAAAATCCTGAAACTGGTGAAGTTGGTACTGGATGGATAACAAAAGATAATTTTATCTTAAGTTACACAAATGGAACATGTATAAGTGGTTTTAATGGAAGTCAAGTTTATACAAATGTGCCAAATCCAACAGATGATTAATAAAAAATAATAGGAATCAAAGATATCTTTTAGAAATAAGAGATATCTTTATTTATAATTTTGAATATGCTAGAATAGCAAGTAATGGAGGTATTATAATGAAACAATTATTTTTCTTTGATATAGATGGAACTTTAATCGATTGTAATAAGGATATTTATTCGATTCAGACTTCAACTCGTTCTGCTTTAGATCAATTAAAAGAACAAGGAGATGATGTTTTTTTAGCGACTGGGCGTTGTAAATGCTTTATTGTTGATGGTGTTATGGATTATCCATTCAGTGGGTATGTAACTTGTAATGGAGCCTATGTAGAATACCAAGGTAAATGTGTTTATAAAAATATAATTCCAAGTGAAGCCATTCAAAAGACACATGAGCTTTGTTTAGAAAGAAATATGGCATATTATTTTGAAGGAAATGATTATATTTATGTTTTGAATAAAACCAATCCTAAACATATTGAATTTAAAGACAATTGGGGAATGAAAGACGAAACGATAGTTGATAGTTTTGATTTTAAGAATATTGAAACATATATTGGGATGATTGTCATTAATTCTAAGGAGGATATAGAGCCAATGGTGAATGCATTATCACCTTATTTTAATATTCAAAGACATCAAAGTGAATTTTCTTTTGATCTGACTTTAAGAGGTGAATCAAAAGCTAAGGGAATTTTAGAGTTAGTGAAGCATCTCAATAGATCAATTCAAGATACAGTGGCTTTTGGGGATGGTCGTAATGATATTGAGATGTTATCAGAAGTTGGTTTAGGCATTGCAATGGGGAATGCTGCAATTGAGGCAAAGCATGTCGCAGATTTTATTACTGATGATGTAGATAAGGATGGAATTGTGAAAGCACTTCATCACTTTTCACTGTTAAAGCCGAGATAAATTGATTATTTCATGATAGTTGTTGAAATTGCTTCATCAATTTGGTAAAATAAGTGTACAGATAAAATCTGAATTTTGCTTATCAAAGGAGAAATAAAAATGGATGAACAAGAACAAGTAGTAATTAACCTTATCGTTAATAGTGGTAGTGCACGTAGCTCAGCTATTGAAGCAATTCAATATGCAAAAGCTGGAGATCTAGATAAGGCTGCAGAATCTTTACAACAAGCTAAAGAAACAGTAAATGAAGCACATCATGCTCAAACTGAATTAATTCAAGCAGAAATTAGAGGAGAAAAAGCTCCATTAAATTTATTAATGGTTCATGCTCAAGACCATTTAATGACTGCATTAGTAGTTATTGACTTGGCACAAGAGTTTGTAGATTTATACAAAAAAGTAGGTTAATTATAACTTGACTTTTCATGAGGTTTCTCCTAAAGAGAAACCTTTTTCTTTATTGAATAAAGTATTTATAAAAAAATGAAAAAATATTTAAAAAGTTGTTGACTTATTTATTATATTCGTGTAAGATATAGAAGTCGGCTCGAGAGAGATGCGACAAATCGAAAACAAGGACATTGAAAACTAAACAGAAAACACGTCAAAGAAAGTAGTAAGAAAAAAG
>NZ_CFJNYH010000068.1:0-8067 GCF_984815275.1 Coprobacillus sp. | reverse complement strand
AACGCTAAAGCTAAAATCTTTACCACGCGTATAACACGTGGTATCAATTTATAATGAAAATGACGCATTTTTGCGTCATTTTTTAAACTGAAATTGATGATATATATCGTTCTACTCTTTTTTTTAACACTTCAACATCATTTTCTGATTTAATTATCATTATGATACTTTCTGGCTGTTGAGATGAAGCTATAACAGTCACAGTTTTATGATTTATTATTGTTTCATCAATCTTATCAAAAATAGTCTGCAACTCTTTTTGGGCTTTTTCGTCTTTATATATAATCTTTGATACCAATTGATACATCTGTTCCATTGAAATAATAATTTCTGATTGTCTCGGTTGACCAAAAACACGCAGCATAGCTTGATATGTTGTTAACCAAACATCACCACTCTTACGGATTTCATCAGAATGAAATCTTTTTCTTTCAACAGCTTTTCTTAATGTATTTCCATTAGCAAGACCCCATTTTTCAGCAGCTTCACTAAATGTTAAAACTTGAGTTAGATCTATCACTATCAGCAACCTCCATTTTTATTAATTATAAATCAATTTATTGAAGTTGTATAGCAAAAATCATAAACTTGCTTTGATATCATCCAATGCTTTCTTACCATTCATAGTTCCAAATGCACGCATATCTACCAAGTGTACAGGAATATTATATGGCATCATAGCTTTGAATATTGTTTCTTTAAGATATCTCACTTGTGGAGCAATCCAAACACTTGTAATAATTTTGTCTAAATGATACTTCTCAACTTGGCGGTCATTAAGTAATTCAGCTGGTCCATACGCCAAAATCATATCATATGATTCCATTAAATGTTCTAAATCTTGCAATACAATAAAAATATGTTCAACCAAAACCTTTTCATCAGAAGCCTGCCCAATCTTTGAACAAAACAAACTGGAAGTTGCACCTCCAGAACAACAAATATATACTAACATGATATAACCCTCCTTATAAACTGTTCCATGTTATAAATAAATTCACTCTCTTTATCAATAAAGACTTCATGACCACATTGATCATATAAATAATACTCAATGTTTGGATTATTATATTTTATGATTTGATTATCTATATATTGGTATTGACATATACGATCGTCTTTTCCTTGCATAATAAGAGTTGGTGTTTCAATGTTTTTTATCATATTCTCGAAAGAATGCTGATAAAACCAAGAAGACATAGCACATATGTGGCGAAGAGATTGAGGTGGATTTAGATCACTGTAAACAAATTGACGAACTTGTGGTATAGAAAAGAATTCTTCAGGCGTAGCATCATCTAATGTCTTAAACGTTTTTATAACACTATCATTGAACCTATGAGTATATGGCTTTTTCATTAAATTATAAAACTCTAATGCTTCTTCCCTATAAAATGTAATAGCGGGACTACTTAATATAACACCACAGAATTGTTCTGCAAACCTTTCCAAACATAAACTTGCTAAGCATCCACCAAATGATCCACCCCATAGAAAAAGATTTTGAATACCCCAACGTTCCTTAATACTCGCAACAATCTGTAAAACATCATTTGTAATTGTTTCAATACTTAAGCCATTTCTCAAGTCATATTCGGATAGACCACTTCCTCTTTGATCAAAATAAATACAATGAAATTCTTGACTTAATGTTTGAAAAGCAGATAATTCCATAATTGCTTTCGCTCCACTTCCTGGACCACCATGTAAGAAAAGAATAGCTGTCTCACTTATTTCAGGTTTTACTGAATAAATTTTGAGTTGACAATCATTAACTTGTAACTTGTATGATTCCATATTGCACCTCCCAGTGTATGTCGCTATATCGTGACATACATAGAATATCATATTTATGAGCATATAACAAGGCTTTTTACATAGAAAAAGAACTCTTTCGAGTTCATCAAGAGGGTTATATATTACATTCCCTTTCTAACAATCCTATTCAAATACACTGTTCCAAACTTTAATACCATACACTCTAGTATTATATAAATGATTAAATAACTCATAGAGTTAAAATTATTATATAATATTTGATCCATTATTTTGAACAAGAATAACTGATACCTTTCATTAAAAATAACCATTCCTGAATAAAAAAATGTAAAACTTTCTACAAAACCAAGAACTGCTTGTACTCTTTGAAAATATAAAGTTAAAAAGATAAATAAATAATTAAGAATACAGTATTGAATCATAGCCAGCAATATATATAGTAGACTTCCACTCAAGGATATATCTATGACGTATTTCACAAAAGGACTTAAAAAAATGAATGACAGAATAACTATCAACACAGATTCTATAAGTATAGGTATTAATCTTACAAAAGAAATTGTCCAATAAGAAACTTTTAAATGATAACAATGTTGAAATTGCTTCAATCTTATTTCACTTTCAATTCTACTAGATACTTCAGCAAAACTATTTATAAGTGAAAACCAAAATCCTATTTTCAATATCATTTTTATATTCAATAAACTTCCTGCAATAATAACAAGAGATATCATTCCCAATAAAAAAATAATTCTCTCAATATAATGAATAACCGTTTGATAAATATAACACTTCTTTGTTTGGAAATAAAACATGAACTCTTGCCCAATCATCTCAAACATAAAAGATACTCCCACTTCTATAATTTTCTTTCATGATCAAATGGTAAAGAAGAACTCCTATTCCTAAGTAAATGAGACCTTGTATAAACAATATTCCAATGAATTGTATATCTATTTGTCCATTTTGCATTCCATGAATAATAACTCGCAATGGCAGAAAAGGAAACAAATATGATATAAATTCAAGGATTGGCAATGATGAAATGTTATATGTAATGCCTCCAAAAAATAGGACAAAGTAATAAAGAAGATTTGGAATAGCTGATAATTTCTTATATTTCAAAGTCATTGCTCCAATAATTAATCCAATAAAATAAGAAATAAATATACACACAATTATAAGCGTTCCTGTTAATATCATAGACATCCCAGACAACCAAGAATAATCAAAATCACCTATGCACAATATTATAGAAAAGACAATACTTGCTTTTATAAAATCATAAATCATTTGAATAAATGATCTTAAGAAAATGATTCTCAAAAATGAAACCCTTGTTCCAAGAATATGAACAAGAGTACCATCCATAATTTCTTCTTCTATAATATAATTTATATTTATAAAACCATGGGTAGCACTATACCATACAAATAATAGAATTAAAACAGTTTCTTTATCTGTAACATCTAAATAATCTAATAATCCTAAAAACAATACTAATAAACCTATATTAGCAAAAAATAAATTAAATTTGAAATGAAACATTTCTTTCCAATATCTACGCCATTCTATTTTAAAATTATACCACATATTCTATACTCTTTTGGAAATCTATAATATCCATACTCTCTTTAGAAAACTCTAAAACATCATATTCTAAAATAATGGCATTTTTTTGTATATCAGTAACATATACTTCAAAATAGGTTTCATTTCTTGTTAATTCTATTTGTGGAAATTGGAAAATGAATTTCTCATACTCTACATCTGCAATACACATATGATAGATGCAAATATCTTCTTTAACATATTGATTTATTGATGTATCTAATGCAATATTTCTATTTTTAATAAAGATTGTGCGACTGTTCATCGCCTTCATAAATGACATATCATGAGATGTCATAAGAATTGTCATATTTTTTTGCTTATACTCAAGTAAAACCTGTGATAGAATGTGTATACTTTTTGAATCTAATCCATTCGTTGGTTCATCTAATAATAAAACTTCTGGTTGGATAATTAAAGCAACAATAAGTGCTAATTTCTGTCTATTCCCCTGTGACAGAGCATCTACCTTTTTATCAAGATGCTGCTTAAAATCAAACCTTTGGCATAAGTCAAGAAATTCTTTTTCAATCAATTGATAACGTATTTTATTGAGTCCAAAAAAATATCTTGCATTCTCATAAGCACTCAAGTATCCATAATATCCTTGTCCACTTTCCATAACAAATTCACATAAATCTAAATTCTTTTTCTTTTGATTATTTATACCAAAAACATAGATATTTCCACTGTCCTGATATATTAATCCAGCAATCATTTTCAGGATTGTACTCTTCCCAGTACCATTTGCTCCTATAAAAGATACAATCTCTCCCCTTGTCATTTCAATATTCAAGTCTTCTATAATTTGATGCTCACCAAATGACTTGCTGATATTTTCAAGTAAAATAGTATCATTATTCATACCTACCTCCAGAAATGCTCTTTTCAACATTATAACATAATCTAAAACTTCTTTATAATATTTATATTTGATACTGCTTTTCTTATCAATACATAAATAAAGTATGAAAATATAAATATAAAGAATATAGCTAATGTTATCAATAAGCATATATGAATAATAACATCTCTATCTAATAAATCTAATCCCCAATAAATACCACTCACTATCATTATCGATATTATCCAAGGATAGAAAAGTAAGTAAAGTTCTTTTTTTAACAACAAATTATTCATTTTCTTTTGTGAAACACCATTAACCTCCAACAAAACCGCTTGCTTTCTCCATTGATATTGATCAAATATTTTTAAAATGATAATAGCGATTATAAATAATCCAATAATAAATCCTATACTCAATTGATTGAAAATCTCTAATTGATTGGAAACACCTATCACCTTCAAAAGATTTGAATGGGCTGATACTTCTAATTGTGGATAATCATCCATAAGAACTTTTAAGACATTTAAATAATCATTAGAGTCATTGAGTTGAATGATAAATGTTTTTGATGATTTTAATTGAATATCTGTATACTTTATTAAGTTTTGATACTCTTGGTAGGGAATATAAATAATTCTTGATAAAGAGGATAATCCTCTATAATCTTCAAACTTCTCGTTTAAATAATTATGTATTGGAAGTGTGAAATGATAGTTAGATAATTGACATTCAATATTTTCATTCTTTTGTTGCCTATACAATTCATAATTCCCATAATATTGTTGATCATTATGAGCATTTTCCTGATTGAGATAATGTTGAAAATAATCAGAACTCATATAAGGGGATAGGAGATATCCATTATCTGTTTCTATAGGTATAAATCTTTGAACATCTTGAATATATTCATTATATTTCATTTCTTTTACTTCATCATTCGATAATGGATAGTTTGCTTCAACAATTATTTGAGTGCTTTGTAGTTCTTCAATTGTATTATTTAATCTTTCTATATACGTTTGGAAGAATACAGATAAAAAGCAATAAAATGTCATGAGTAGAGTAAGTAATATTTTAAAGGTAAGATATTGAAATCGATTATACTTTAATATCTTTCTATAAAATAAATTGAGAGAGTTTTGATATGATGATATTTTTGGATTTGGAATAGTATTATGCGTAATTTGCGTATCTTTTCTATTAATAATTTTTTGTTGTTCAATCTCATAAAGGCAATCACTTACCTCTTTAATAAGTTTGTCGTGAGAAGCAATGAGAATAGTTTTATGATACTTTTCTTTTAAGAGAATCAAAACATCTATTAATTTAAGTTTATTATCATAATCAAGATAAGCAGTAGGCTCATCTAAAATAATCAATGGTGTATCTTTCATCAAAGCACATACAATCGCAAGACGCTGTTTTTCTCCACCTGATAACTTTCTAATGTCTGTTTGATCATCTAAAAAGAGATTGAGGTCAGTCAAATATTCTCTAGCCTGTTTTTCATCAAACTCTTGATGTGAAAGATATGCAAAAAATTGAATATTCTCAAATAGACTCATACTATCAATAAGCTGTATATTTTGAAAAACAAATGCAATATGACTTCTTTGGAATTCTTTCTTTTTTTCCAAAGTTACTGAACAGATATCATAGTCATAGAAATAATAATTCATTTGAGCATTTTGTGTCATAAGTGCAATATCATATAATAAAGTACTTTTTCCACAACCACTCTTACCTGAAAGAACAGTTATTCTTTCATCTGGAATGATAATATGTCCATCTTTTATTAATGGCTTATCAAATGCAAGATTTATATTTTTTAATTCTAACATAAATTATTTTTTTCTCTTCGCAATACATAATACAATATAGCCTGTTCCATTAAAGAAA
Source organism: Coprobacillus sp. (assembly GCF_984815275.1). NCBI lineage: Bacteria > Bacillati > Bacillota > Erysipelotrichia > Erysipelotrichales > Coprobacillaceae > Coprobacillus > Coprobacillus sp. The sequence goes on along the minus strand of NZ_CFJNYH010000068.1, from coordinate 1,931 downwards.
GAATAATTGCTGTAATCATAAAAATAATCATATTTAACAATAAATAATGTGTTCCCAATACAACAACAGTTAACAAACTTAGACTTATCCAAGAAAACCCATGAATAAATGTTTCAATAGATAAATATTTTCTCATATATGAATGATTAACCCCATTATATACTAATTGTTGTCTTTCTCTTCTCTTAGATCTTAACTGAAAATAAAAGATGACTGCATATACAATAGCACTTAATAAACCAATTCCACCTATAATCATAACTCTACTTTCTTGAAACTCAAATTGTTCTTGAGCTCCCTCAGTATAGAATACTGATTGTGAAAAAACATCATAATCTTCATTTAATTCTGTTAGATCTTTATATACATCAGCTATCTTATCTCTTTCTGCAAAGATGACATAGTCATCATATGAGTATGTCATTGCCGTTACGTTTTCTGCACGAGGTTTACTTCCACTGCTATCTCCGTTATATTGATTAAGTATTGCCTCATACTGCTGATAAGGAATATATATTATATAAGGAGTATCAAAGCTTTTATAATTTTTACTAACATCTATAGCCTCATCAATATCAAATTTCATATCGATTTGTTTATATGATATATATCGATATATTTGACTTTCATTATTATAGATATATTGATAAGTTGGTATATGAAGGGGCAACTCTACTGTATCACCACTTTGAATATTTTGTTCTGTAGCAAACTGAGAAGAAATAAAGATTTTCTTATTATCTTTATCCATATTATTTTCAGGAAAATACGGTTTAACAACAGGGCGTTCTGCAATGACAATATTTTCATCTATAATATGTTCTTGCTCATTACTTATAATTTTAACGCTTTTGGCTTCTGTTGTATTATTTGGATTAATTACTGAAAACTGTCCTATATTATAAATTGATAACACTCCTGAAATATTTTCTATTGCTTCTTTTTCTTTATCTTCTAAGGGTATCGAATTCCATTCTTCACCACTTACATACATTTCATGAGGAGCATATAGTTGACGTTTCCTAAAATAGATCATACTATCTTCTGCTAAATATTGATTGCCTGACAATCCACTGTATAAAGTATATTCATTATTAAACACAACGCCTAACTGAATACATAAAAAGACACCTATGACAATTAAAAACATTTGTTGTAACCATTGAAACTTATTTTTATATTTTAGATATTGAAGTGGTTTAAAATGATTGTTTTGTTTATTGACTAATTCAGATTCATTTTTTAAATGTTGTTCTTTCATTACAATCTGATAATCTTTAATTTCATAGATAACATCACATATTTCTAACAATTCACCTTCATGTGTTGTCAATATAATTGTTTTATCCTTCAACTCTGATAAAACTTTTTTCAATCTAACAATACTCTGATAATCTAAAGATGCTGTTGGTTCATCTAATATAATAATATCTTTTTGACTGAATAATGCTAAAGCTATTAAAAACCTTTTTCTTTCTCCAATAGAAAGTTGACTTGGTGAATGTTTGAGGTTCACCTTATCAATTCCAACCTTCTGAAGATATTTATAAATTATTGATTTCTCCACTTTTTTATCCTTCAATTCTCCATAAAACTGAAAATGTTGAAAGATATTCATATTTTCAAAATAACTTCCATTTTGATCAACATAAAAAACATGATTTAAAATAAACTCTTCCTTATTCATAACTATTTCTTCATTATAAGTTATCTGGCTTTGACTAGTAAGAATAGTTTTTATGAGTGTTGTTTTCCCACTTCCACTAGCTCCTATAACTGCATGAATATTTCCATTATAGAATTTAACATATGCATTTTTAAAAATGTGTTTATTAGAATAACTTATATTAATATCTGAAATATTTAACATATTCAATCTCCTCGTATAATATATTTTGTAAAGATGACTAGTCATCTTTACAAGTTTATTT
>NZ_CFJNYH010000067.1:0-8889 GCF_984815275.1 Coprobacillus sp. | reverse complement strand
CGTCGAGTGCTCACTTATAATATCATTTCTCCTCTCCCTTGTAAAGTCTTTTTTTCGTTTTTTTTCAAAAAAAAATAGACTATATTTAAAAACGCTGATTTTATCGTATGTTTTTATATGTCTATTTTTGATGATTATTTTCCTTTTTTGTCATATCCTGTTTATCACTTCAATTCATATTTTCTATTACTCTTTTATTTTCATACTTAATTATGCTGCTTTAATAAGATGATGCTCATATAAAGTATCAAATGTATTCACAGCACCACCATGCTCAACAATTTTTCCATCAACAACCTTATCAATATCAACACCTGTAAATGATAATTTTTTATACGTTGGTTTTATTCCAATCCATTCACCCTCATGTGTCCCCTCCATTATAAATTCAGAAATAATACAATCTCCATCCTCATATTGCCTTATTATTTTCATTGTATAATCCGGATATGTCTTTTTTACATCGATAAGATGTTGTTTCATGCCATTTACGCCTAATGGAATTGTTTCTTCACCAACTTTCAAAACGCAATCTTCTGATATATATTGTGAAAGTTCTTCGATTAGATTCTTAGAAACAACAACTTCATATAGATATCTTACAATTTCTTTATTATTCATTTTCTTCCTCCTAAACCTTTAACTATCTTATAAATCAAATAAGTCATCAAGAATAATTATATATTATTAAATAAAAAGAATAACACATACATGTTATTCAATATGTATACTTTCAAAACTGTTCCCATGCTCTTTTATCATTCTTATCAATTCATTTGTTTTCATAAAGAGAGTTTTATCATTCCTTAACAGATGAATTCCAATGATTTCAAAAAGATCATTATCAAAAACAACATTCACAGACAATTCATTATCATTCAATATTCCAAATGGAATAACCTCTCCTGCTTTTAATCTCATATATTTGTCTCTTTTCATTCATCAATTGTAACAATATGACCATGCTCAATAACTTCATAAGTCATCTGCATTGAATCTAACAAATTATAAACATCAAGTTCTGACATCTTTAATTGCCTCTAGCGGATTCACTTGTTGGTCCCCTCTAGCCGGATTAGCAAACTTACTATACTGTTTCAAGAATACCAAACGAATATCCGCCAATGCCCCATTACGGTGTTTAGCAATAATTATATCAGTAGCCCCTTGTGTCTCAGCCTCTTTCTTAGGATCTTGATAATCTTCACGGTGAATAAACGAAACAATATCAGCATCTTGTTCAATTGCTCCAGACTCTCTTAAGTCAGATAAAACAGGTCGCTTATTGTCACGTTTTTCAACTGAACGTGATAACTGACTTAAAGCAATAACTGGTACACTCAATTCTCTGGCAATCATTTTTAATTGACGAGAAATATCTGAGACCTCCTGCTGGCGTGACTCCTTGCTGTTTGCAGGTCCAGAAATTAATTGTAGGTAATCAATAATAATCATCTTTAATCCATGTTCACGATGAAGTCGACGGCACTTAGCTGCAATTTCACCCACTCTAATTCCCGGTGTATCATCTATATAAAGATTGCACTTAGAAACTTTGTCGGCAGCAGCATAATATCTTTCATTGCTTTCTTTCAAAATAGCACCCGAACGTAACGACTCCGCTTTTAGGCTCCCTGCTGAACAGATAACACGTTGTATTAACTGTTCAGCGGGCATTTCCAATGAAAAGACCGCAACAGCCTCATCAGCTTTATAAGCAACATTATAAGCAACATTTAACGCAAAGGCAGTCTTTCCTACAGAGGGACGAGCAGCAAGAATAATCAAGTCACCCTTTTGAAATCCAGAAGTTAATTTATCCAAGTCATAATAACCTGTCTTCACACCAGAAATCTCCCCATCTGCTTTTTGCAACATAACCAAGCGATCAGTAACATTTTGAATAACAGTCTTAACATCTTTAAATTCACCCGCATTACGATCTCGTGTTACACTTAAGAAATTCTTTTCTGATTCTCCAATAAAATCATTAATATTCTCAACTTCACCATATGCGTTTTCAATAATCTGTGTAGATTGTTGAATAAGTTTTCTGAGTAATGATTTTTCATTTAATATCTTTAAATAATATTGACTATGTGCTGTTGTTGGAACTGATTCACTTAATTGTAATAAATACTCTACGCCTCCAATTTTATCTAATAACTTTTTATCCATCAAATATGATGTTAAAGTTGTCACATCAACTGGATTATTTTGATGATCAATGGATTGCATAGCATCAAAAAGGATACGATGGCTGTCTAAATAAAAATCTTCTTTTGTCGCCAAACTTAATATTTCATGACATGCATCTATAGAAATAAGCATAGATCCAAGCAATGATCTTTCAGCTTCTATATCATGTGGATATTCTCTTGCCATCTGTTTACCTCCTTATTTTTCTTTTAAGTGTACTTTGATTGTCGCAATGACATCTTTATAAAGTTCAATCTTAAGATTTGTATATCCCAAAGCTTGAATAGGTCTTGCATTAATAAACTTTCTTTTATCAATTTTAATATCATGTGTTTTCAATAATTCTTCTGCAACATTTTTTGTAGACACACTTCCAAATGTTTTTCCATCTTTCCCTGAAGACAAAGCAAATTCTAAAGTAATGTTTTCTAATGTTTCCTTTAATTCTTCAGCTTTCTTCTTATTTTCTAAATCTTGCAAACGTTCTTGTTCCTTATTGTGAGCAACAATCTCTTTCCCATGCTCTGTAGCCAAAACTGCAAGTTTATTCTTAATTAAAAAGTTTTGACCATATCCATCAGCAACATTAACAATATCACCTTTCTTTCCCACTTTCTTTACATCTTGAGTTAAAATAACTTTCATCACACTTCACCTCTATCATCTAAATATTCTTTAATTTTTTCTTCTAATAAAAGACGAACATCTTCTATACTTCGATTTTCAAACTGAGCTGCAGCCATACTAAAATGGCCACCACCACCCATATTTTCCATAATAATCTGGACGTTAATATCACGTGTACTTCTCGCACTTATTGCAACCATTGTTTTAGATATTCGTCCAATTGTAAATGTCGCCTTAATCGTACTCACTTCTAACAATGAATTACTTGCTTTTGCTAACATTGTACGCGTATACTCTTCATTCTCATGGGCACAAGCAATCAATATATATGGATTATACCGATAAGCAGTTTGAGTAATTGATAATCTTTGCAACGTTTCTTCATAAGAATCTTCTAAGAATTCATAAGCCAATGTCATATTTGCCTGTAATTCCTTTAAATAAGCAGCTGACTGAAATGTACGCACACCCACTCTTTGTTTAAAGTTATTTGTATCAACTAGCATACCTGCATACATTATTGTTGCATCCAATTCATTGATATTTAATTCTACATTTTGATAATCACACAATTCAACAACAAGTTCAACTGTACTAGATGCGGCTGGCTCCAGATAAGTAAGAACCGGTGCTTCAATGAATTCTTCACCACGTCGATGATGATCAATAATCACCTTATTTCTCACACGTTCTAATAGTGCATTTGAGATAGCCAAACTTGGTTTATGATTATCTACTACAATTAATAATGTATTCTTATTAATATGCTCCATTGCCTCTGTATAGGAAATAATCATTCCTTTATATTTATCATGATTCTTAATCATTGTTGCAACATCTTTTGTTTTCTTCTCAATAGATTCAAAATCGACCACAATGTTCGCTTTCTTTCCATATGCAATAGCAATCTTAGCGACCCCCAATGATGCTCCAAACGAATCCAAATCTGAATTCTTATGCCCCATTACCAGTACATGACTCGAATTTTTAATTAAACCAGCCAATGATTGCGCAATAACTCTAGCACGTACCTTACTGCTTTTTTCAAAAGTATCACTATTACCGCCAAAGAATTTAACATTATCATCTCCTGATTTCACAGCAACTTGATCTCCTCCACGAGAATAAGTCAAATTCAAAGCATTTGAGGCCATATCATCAAGTTCCCTTAAAACTCTAGAATCACGACCAATTCCAATACTTAAAGTCATAACTTCATCTAATTCTTTTGACATCTCTTTAAATGTATCTAAAATAGCAAATTTATTTTCAACTTGTTTACGATAAATTCTTTCATTAAAAAATGCCAAATATCCTCCAGACTTAAATCTACGGATAATAATCCCATTGGAATAAGCCCAATCAACAATAACTTGTCTTGACTTTGATTGTATCAAAGCCATTTTTGGTTCATCAGCATTTTCTAACGTTTCCTCATAATTATCAATAGTAATATAAGCCATACAAACCTGCTGATCAAGATAATCTTGTTGCAATGACAAAAACTGAGTCACATCTTTTAAATAAATTAACTTTGTTTCTTGACTATTATATGCTTCAAACTTCTTACCTTTAATATCAACAATCTTAATATCCTCATCTTCAAACAATGAAGCAAGATGTGGCTGCCATTCTAAAAGTTTTACACCAACAATATTAATATTCATTTCTTTAAACAAATCACTTGTCCATACAACATTTCTTGTTTCATCATATTGAATCAAACCTAAACCACCAAATATAAAAGCATTTTTAGCATCAACATCCAACGCCTCAGATACACTCATACTATTTGTATCAACCAAATAAGTTATATAAGATAACACAAAGAACAAAATAATATTTTTAATCAATGCATAGACTGAAAAAGCAAATAATAAAGAACTATCAAGCAAAAGATATAACCCAAATAATAAAATACATTCAGCTACGAGAAGTATTATAATAAGATTTCTCAACTGTGCAATCTTTCTTATCATAAATATCCCTCCTTAATTATTATCATGACCATTATACAATAAATTCCCTCTTAAATCACTAAATATATCTACGATTCCCACAATAACATAGAATGTATTTACCAATGGGATAAAAATCCCTATAAATACCAATATCATTAACTTTGGCTTTTTCTTTAAAATTGTTAGCCATGTAAAAAAAGCCAATCCCTCTACCGCAAAAGCCAGTGTTGTTAATGTATATGCATATGATAAATACACACTTTCTATATCAGTAAAACTTTTGAGCAGATAAGAGCCAAACATAATAATAGCTAAAAAAACTCCTGTTTTATAACCAAAATGTAGCATAGCAATATGAAACGAACCTGGAAATTTTATCTTAAATCTAGATAAAACAATCTGACACAGCAAGATAATTACATACATTTCTAAAACTGACATGATAATTAAAACAATAGGAATCATTAATATCACAGTTTCAACAGTCAACTGGCTTGCTAATGATGGCATTATTTCTATTAACATCTGATACATTTCTCTCATCTCAGCTACTAGATTCATACCTAGAAGACCTGAAAAAACTTCATAGAGTAAAATATTATTAAGGAAAGTCACTAACAATGTTCCCATTAAAATTGTTTCTTTCTTTACTTTTCTTTTCAGTGCTTCGCCTATAAATAAACCAGCCAAGCAAGAAGAAATAGATGAAATCACAAAAAATGGTAACCCCACCATTGCAATAACAACCATTGCAACAAAAGAAACCACAATATTATCTTTTAAAGTATAAGTATAACCATACCAAACCAGTGGAATAACCATAACATAACATATAAAAACATCAAACATACTTCCAGTATATGTATTTAAGAGTGATAACACTCCAAACATAGCTGCTATCATGGCTCCTTGAACCATCTTTTTCGTATTTGTCTTTCCCATAGTAACTCCTTTCCATCCTAAAAAATATAGCCTATTATATCATATTTATAAGGAATAAAATGAAATATTTTATCCTTCATGTCCATCTTTAAAATATTAATTATGATAAGAAAAGAAAAAACTCCTGATTTCTCAAGAGTTTAAGTCCTAATTATTCACCAACGTATGGTAATAATGCCATTTGTCTAGCACGTTTAATAGCTGCAGCTAATTGTCTTTGGTATTTAGCGCTTGTTCCAGTTACACGTCTAGGAATGATTTTTCCATTTGCAGAAACGAATCTTTTTAATAATTCAACATCTTTATAATCGATGTAATCAATCTTATTTTTTGTAAAAAAGCAAACTTTCTTTCTACCCATTCTTTGTCTTTTGAATGCCATAAGTCTATTCCTCCTTAAAATTGAATATCATCTTCCATAATATCAAATGAATTAAATGAATTATCGAAATCTTTTTCTAAATCCACTGTTTTCATATCATAGAAGTTATCTTGTTCTACTTGAGGTTGCTGTTGCTGAGCTTTTTCTCTGGCAGCTTTTGTTTCTAAAAACTGTACACTGTCACAGACAACTTCAACAACATAAACCTTTTGCCCTTGTGCATTGTCATAACTACGAGAACGTAGTCGACCTTCAACACCAACTAATGATCCTTTTGAACAATATCTTTCAACATTTTCAGCGCCTTTATTCCAAACAACACAATTGATATAATCAGCTTGCTGTCCATCAGCTGAATTGTAATTACGGTTTAATGCTAATGTGAAACTTGTCACTGCTGCTCCCGTATTTGTTCTTCTTAACTCAGGATCCCTTGTCATTCTTCCAACGAGTACGACACGATTAATCATATATTACACCTTCTTAATCTCTTCTAAGAGTTAAATGACGTAACATGTTTGCATTAATACGTGATAAACGTTCGAACTCAGCAATATTTGCAGGAGTTGTTGTTGTATCTAAAACAACATAATATCCTTTTGTATAATCTTTGATTTCGTAAGCTAAGTCACGTAATCCCCATTCGTTTACATTATCTACAGTTCCTTCAGTATTTGTTAATACTTTTTTGAAGTTTTCAATAATAGCGTTTCTTGCATCTTCTTCAACGTCTGGTTTTACAATAAACATAATTTCATATTTGTTCATCTTTTTACCTCCTCCTATGGTCTAATGGTCTGCACACTTTCATACAGACAGGCAGTAAATATTTTTACATGCTCATGCATTATAGCACAATAGAATTAAAAATACAACGATTTTATCACTGAAATTCAAGTTTTTATTGAACCGTTTTTATTGAACATCTTTTTGAATAATTTCATAACCATTCGGATTTAATATTAATATTATATATGTTAAAGGTAAAGAAAAACGTTTACGTCCACAACTCCCAGGATTTAAGTATTGAACACCATTTTGAATATAACATTCATATCGATGAGAATGACCATAGATATAAAAGTCCACATCTTTCTTTTCACCAATCTGATGAACCATATAGAAACGATAACCTGCTAATGTAAAGTACTCTTCCTCATTGAGCATAAGATAATCATTATTACCTTTAACAACAATGAGAGGAGCAGTTTTCTTTAACTTTTCTAAAATCTCTTCCTTCATAATATCACCTGCATGCAAAATATAATCACATGTCTGCAATTCTTCTAAGACATCATTTCTTAGAACATTGTGTGTATCAGATATAATTCCAATTTTCATTCATTTACATCTCCTTTCACACTCTTGAACCTTTTTCATATTTTATCATGAAAGGAGGTCTTTATGAACTATCAACAATATAGCGATAATACCCAACAATATCTTATCTGCTTTTATGAAATACTCAATCAAATGATTGCTGACATGACCAATGCATCTCTTTCATGTAGTCTCTCATCAGATTTTATTAATCAAATGATACCCCACCATAGAGCTGCTATTCATATGTCAAGAAACCTTTTGATGTACACAACAAATATTCCTCTTCAAAACATTGCACAAAATATCATAAAAGAACAAACTCAAAGTATCAGAAATATGCAAGATATTCAAAATTGCTGTTTATCACCACACAATTCTCAAGACCAGATTAATTCATACTTTAATAAGTATAATAGTATCACATGGACAATGTTTGAAAGCATGCAAAATGCACCAACAAACAATGATATTAACATAAGTTTTATGAATGAAATGATTCCTCATCATGAGGGGGCTGTGAGATTATCAAAGAATGCTTTAGAGCATTGTATCTGTCCACAACTCATCCCCATTCTTGAAGCAATTATTACCAGTCAGGAAAAAGGTATTTCTGAAATGAAAAAACAACTCAGTGAATTGAAATCATGTTAAAAAGCCAAGATTCTACAAAATATTAATAATTTCTTAAAAACTTATTACACATTTGTTAATACATTTATTTGATATTATGTCATAATAAGAATACAACAAATGGGGTGAAATCAATGGCAAGAAAGAGAAAACGTTTAAAAAAGGGTGTTATTTTTTGTATAGTTCTTATCTTATTCTGTGGATTAGGATTTGGCTATTATAAATTCATATACAATCATAATGATATAGAAACATATACTGCAGATGGATTATCTATTCAACATGATTTCTTAACAGTCAACCCTTATTCAAGAAGTGGAAAATCATTAGGAAGAGTTAAAGGAATTGTTATTCATTATACAGGGAATCCTGGATCAACTGCAAAAGGAAATAGAAATTATTTTGAAGCTCTCAAAGACAAACATACAACATCTGTTTCAAGTCACTTTATTGTTGGTTTAAAAGGAGAAATTATTCAATGTATTCCATTAAATGAAATTGCATATGCTTCTAATAATCGCAATAAAGATACAATTTCAATTGAGACTTGCCACCCTGATGAATCTGGAAAGTTCAACCAAGAAACATATCAGTCACTTCAAAAACTTGTGAGATCATTAATGGATACTTATGATTTAGATAAAGAAGACGTCATTAGGCATTATGATGTTACAGGAAAAATATGCCCAAAATATTTTGTAGATCATGAAGATGCGTGGCAAATATTTTTAAACTCATTGTAAAAGAAAAGAAGACGAATCGTCTTCTTTTGGCTCTATAATTTAACTGGAGGATTTAAATAAATCTTTCAGTTTTATTTTATAT
>NZ_CFJNYH010000066.1:0-8943 GCF_984815275.1 Coprobacillus sp. | reverse complement strand
GACAATAGCAAGCTGCCAGTTCACTTCGGATATCCACACTGGATATCCTTTTTTTTGTCTTTCCTTCATTTCCTATTTTATTCCCCTTTTTCTTTCCTTATATGATAAAATGTAGTAAAATTATTATGATAAAGATAGGTATATTTTTGTAGAATCAAAACATAAAATATATGGATATCTATAAATAGCGATGGTTGAGATAATAGATAACTGATTCTCTTATCATCAGAAAGGAGTTTTTAAAGATAAGATATATTTTATCTTTAAAGAAATGACTTATGAGAAATAAAAAATATTTTTTAAATATTCTTATTATTTTACTCATTGGTGGAACTTCAATCTATTTATCAATTGGAGAACAATTTGATCAAGTACTTTTATCATTTCAAGAAGCAAAAATATCATGGATTGTTATTATGGGATTGATTATGTTCAGTTATTATTTATTTGATGCTCTTTCGCTTTGGTATTTTGGAAAAGCATATAAACAGGATTATACTTTTAAACAATCATTTGTGAATGCAATTAGTGGTACTTTCTTTAATGGCATAACTCCTTTTGCAAGTGGTGGACAATTTGCTCAAGTTTACATTTTTAATAAACAAGGCATAGTTCCTACAAATTCATCAAGTATTTTATTAATGTGTTTTATTTGTTATCAAAGTGTATTGGTTCTATATACTGGTGTTGTTGTATTGTTGAAATATAATTATTTTGTGACTGAACAAGCAGGTGTTTTTAGTCTAGCTATATTAGGATTTATGATCAATTTTGCTGTTATCTTAGGGTTGTTTGGTGGAGCTAAATCAAAAAGGTTACAACATTTTGTTACGCATAATGTTTTAAAGTTATTATGTAAGATGCATATTATTAAGGATTATGAGATGACATGTGCTAAAATAGAACAGTATTTGGCTGATTTTAGGGAACAGTTAAAATTTTTACAAAAAAATAGGATGGTTTTGGTAAAATCTTGTTTATGTAATTTTGTTAAGTTAACAATTATTTATAGTATGCCTTTCTTTGCAGCAAAGGCATTGAATTTAAATGTTTCGTGGTGGGAGTTTTTAGATTTTTTAGGATTATGTTCGTTTATCTATTTAATTAATGCTTTCTTACCAATTCCTGGTGCCAGTGGTGGTAGTGAAGGTATTTATGTTTTGTTATTTAGTTTCTTAGGAACTGTTGGAACGTCTTCTTCATTATTTTTATGGAGATTTATGTCTTATTACTTAGGACTTATTATTGGAGGGTTGGTTTTCTCATTAAACAAAGAAATTAATAGTTCGAGATTGGAGTGATTAAATGAATATTGCATTATTAAGTGATACTTATTTACCTGATATTAATGGTGTTGCTACATCTACACATATCTTAAAAAACGAGTTGAAAAAACATGGTCATCATGTTTTGGTTGTAACAACAATATTACCAAATGATAGCGATTATATTGATGAAGATGATATGGTTCTTCGTTTACCTGGTTTAGATTTAAAAAAACTATATGGTTATCGAGCATCTAATATCTATTCTTTTAAAGGAATGAAAGAATTAAAAGAATTTGAACCAGATATTATTCATATTCAGACAGAGTTTGGAATTGGTATATTTGGGAAGATTGCTGGTGAAATTTTAAATATTCCAGTATGTTATACATACCATACAATGTGGGCTGATTATTCACATTATATTGCGCCTGGGAATATTAAAGCTGTTGATCATGCGGCCAAAAAAATTATAGAAAAAATTTCTAAAATATATGGTGACAGTTGTTCAGAACTGATTGTTCCCTCGCAAAAGACGGCAGATGCATTAAGAGAATATGGAATTTCAAATTCAATTAATGTGATTGGGACAGGATTGCAATTAGATAAATTTTCTGTTAAAAACAAGAATCAAAAAGTGATGAATGACATTATTAAAGAATATCAATTGGAAAATAAATTTGTTGTTACTTTTTTAGGGCGAGTAGCTCCTGAGAAAAGTGTAGACTTATTGATTGAAGCGATGCAGGATATTTATTCAAAGAATCATCAGATTTGTTTAATGATTGTAGGTGGTGGTCCACAACTTGAAGAACTTCAGGAGTTAACAAAAGAGTTACAATTGACACATTGTGTTTATTTTACTGGTCCTAAAGAAGCTGATTTAGTTCCTTCATATTATCATGTCTCTGATCTTTTTGTTTCTGCATCTATTACTGAAACACAGGGATTAACATTTATTGAAGCAATGGCAAGTGGAATACCTGCTTTGGCTCGTTATGATAAAAATTTAGAAGGAGTTATTTTGGATGGGCGTAATGGTTTCTTTTTTGAGGATAAGGTAGATTTGACTCAAAAGATATTAGAATTAGCACAAACTGATCTTAGCCAATTATCTATGCATGCTGTTGAAGATGCTATGCAATATAGTAGTGAAAATTTTTATAAAAAGATTATGAATACTTATCGTAAGGCTTTATCGAAACATCATTATTGTTATAAGGTTGTTTCGATGGTGCCAGATAAAGGCAAAACTTATCAGGTTTCTTTTCAATTTGATAATCATCAAGTTATGCTCACTCTTTCTTCACAGGTTATTGATCGCTATGGTCTGAGTGTTGGACAGGTTGTTGATAGAGAAGAACTAGATGCCTTAAAAGATCAAGAGCAGGTCTCTAGAGCGTATCATTTGGCTTTAAAGTATTTAACATATAAGGACTATACTTATGCTAAGATGCAAAAAAAGTTAGCTGATAAAGGTGACTTTGATGATATCCAGATTGATATGACAATGGATATTCTGGTTCAAAAGAATTTAATTGATGATGCGGAATATACTAAAAATTATTTCCAGCGTTCTATTCGTTTAGGTCTTGGTATGAATAAGATTATATTTAATTTAAAGAATAATGGTGTTTCACCATTTGTCATTGATGAATTTTTAGCGAATTACTCACAAGATTTAGAATATGATAAGGCTTTTGAAATCGTTAAGAAATTGTATAATGAAAATACAAACAAACCACAATATGCACTTATTCAAAACATTAAACATAAACTTTTCAATAAAGGTTTTTCACAGGATGTTGTAGAACGTGCAATTAATAATTTTGATTTTGTGTTTCCAGAAGAACATACAAAGAAACTATTAACGAAAGAATATGAACGTGTATATAATCGTTATAAGACGAGATATGACAGTCATCAATTGAAGAGTAAGATTATTACATTTTTAGTCCAAAAAGGCTATGAATATGATGATGTTGTTAATATTATTAGTGAATTATGGGAGGATCCGAATGATTAAAATTAAAGATATGAAATGTGGAAATGATAATGTAGAATTTACAGCTATGATTTCTCATGTCACAACTGGAAAAACTAATGGAGCTAACAAAAGTAATTATCTTAGTATTGTTTTTCAAGATGAAACTGGAACAATTGATGCAAAATTATGGAATGCATCAGATGAGCAAATCAAGACATTAACAACTGGTGCAGTTGTAAGAGGAAAAGGGGATATTATCAAATACAGTGATGATCGCCAAATGAAAGTCATTGGAATAGACAATGTTTCTTATCAAGAAAATCAACAAGTTCAATTTTTATCAAAAGCACCTTTGGATGCTGATGTGATGATTAAGGAAATGATGGAATATGTCAAGCGCATATCTAATATGAAACTTTACACATTAACAAAGTATCTTCTTGAGCAAAATATTGAAAAATTGAAGATTTATCCAGCAGCAAGTAAAAATCATCACGAATTTGTTTCTGGACTGGCATATCATACACTGTCTATGTTGAAATTGGCTGATGCAATGATAGGGAATTATCCACAATTGAATGCTGATTTAATTTATGCAGGTATTTTGTTACATGATTTAGGAAAGACTGTTGAATTGAGTGGACCAGTTGTTCCAACATACACACTTGAAGGAAAATTACTTGGACATATTTCAATATCTCAAGCAATGATTCATGAAGCTGCTAAAGAATTAAATATTGAAGGAGAAGAGGTTATTTTACTTCAACATATGGTTCTCTCCCATCATGGTAAAAATGAATTTGGATCTCCTGTTCTTCCTCAAATTAGAGAGGCTGAGATTGTTTATCTCATAGATAATATAGATGCAAGAATGCATATGTTTGATAAAGCTCTTGAACAAGTTGAACCAGGTGAATATTCAAAACGTGTTTTTGCTTTAGAAAATAGAATGATTTATAAACCAAAAATGTATGATTAAAAACAGTGGTCTAATGCCACTGTTTTTTAATCATGTTTATAAATTTGAAAACAATATCTTTTGTTTGGTCAGATGCTTTTTTACAATTCTGCTCAAATGCTTGATGTCCAGTTAGTACTGGTGTATCAGTTATTGTCCTAATGACAATAAAATCAATAGCATTGACATAACAGACATGAGCAATACTTGCACTTTCCATATCAACACAAAGGGCTGCAAAGTTTTTGTTTAATGCTTCATGTTGTCCCTTGTCAATAAATGAGTCACCAGTTATTATTTTTCCTAAATAGGTATTTTGATTTTGCTGACATATTATTTTTGCAATATCCAATAATTTATTATTAACAAAAAAGGTAGCTGTAGGAAGATATGGATGGAATTCTGTAAGTATATCTTCTTGGACATCATGGTATGCAATCTCTTTAGAAATAACCGTATCAAAAAGTTTTAACGTATTACAGATTGCTCCAGCAGTACCTGCATTAATGATGATATCAACATGAAAAGTATCAATAAGGATTTGTGTTGCTAATGCTGCATTAACTTTTCCTACCCCACAATATAATGTCACTATTTCAACATTTTCAATTTGACTTTCATAAAATCTTAACATTGCTTTTTCTGATATTTGAACATTTTCAAGAGCTTTTAAAAAAGGAGCAAGTTCATCATCGCTAGCACAAATAATAGCTATTTTCATTAAAGATATCCTCCTTTATAAAAAGTGGAGCGAATGTCTCCACTTTCTTTGTTTTTTTATTTATGAGATATTTTCTTATTTTTGACAATACTGTTATAAAAATCTTTCCAGATTTTTTTAACATTTTCCTTAGAGTAATATTCACTAATTTCTTGAGAATAATGGCTATATAGATTATAGAGTTCTTGATTTGTTTGGAGTTCTTTGATTTTATTCACAAAACCCTCATTCGATATGTCTGATAAGTATTTTTGGAATAGAATATCTTTATATAGGTTTAAATCTCTCAATAGCAAAGGTTTTTGACTGTTAACGGCTTCTAATATAGCCATTGGAAATAACTCGTTATATGAAGGCATAAAGAGCACGTCAGCAATGTTATAAATATGATTCATTTTTTCCCTAGGTATAATTCCAATGAATTTAACATTCTGAGGGGGATTGTTATAGATTTCTTTTAATTCCTCATAACCATCAGTAATCTTTCCAAAAGAGAAGCCACCAGCCCATACAAATGTCATTTCAGGTAATTGTTTGGCAACTTCTACAAAATCTTTCACGCCTTTACGGGTTTGAACTTGTCCAACGCCTAAAACAACAAAAGCATCTTTATTGATTCCATAATCTTGACGTGTTTTTTCAATAGAATCATCATTTTCTTTATAAAAAGCATCCTTAGATACATAATTAGGTATATATCTAATTTTATCACGATGAATCCCAAAAGAAACCAAATCTTCAATAAAAATAGGATTAACAACAATCAAATAATCAGCAGTATTATAAAAATAAGTAATATATTTCTTAAAAACACTTAAAGCAGATTTTGGCAAATTGATACTGCCATCAAGTGTATCTGGTAAAAAGTGAACATAAGCCACATTGACTGATTTATTTCTCTTCATCTGAATGAGATATTTTGGTAAAATTGTATGACAATGAATAATATCAGCAGGTTTTGAATTATTAATAACAACTTCAAAATCATCTTTTAATTCATCTCGAATTAATGAAACCTGTTCTAAATATGCACTTCCAACTCCTTGACCATCTACTGAATCAGCATTTGATAACATGTTAATTTTAATTTTTTTCATGGTAAACTCCTTTACTCTTTTATTATATGTATGTCTAAAACAAAAAGCAAGAATTCAATTGTTTTCATGACTCTTGCTTCACGTTATCAATCTATGATTTGTTGATAAATAGTCTCTAAATCCACATCACCTGAGCGATCAGTATATTGGATATGGAAAGGATCATCTGTCTGATAACGAGGAATAATGTGAATATGAAAATGATGAACACTTTGACCTGCAACTTCATTCATATTAGAAACAATATTGAATCCTTTGGTATTCATTTTTTCTTCAATCTGGCATGCAACTCTTTGGACAACAGACATCATATGTCCTAATGTCTCTTGATCAACATCTAAAACATGCTGATAGTGTTTTTTAGGAATAACTAGGGTATGTCCATTTGTTGTTTGACTTAAATCAAGAAACGCCATACAAACATCATCTTCATATAAAATTTTACCAGGAATTTGGTGACTTGCGATCTTACAAAAAATACAATTATCCATAATCATAACCTCCATCTCTCATATTTTACAACAAAAAAAGAATAAGGGGAACCCTTATTCAATATATTCACTAGAAAGTTTTTTTATCGCATCTTTTATTTTTGAATCATTGACTTTAAAATTGTATTTTTTAAGATAGATACCTTCAATTTCCTTTTGAACATCACCGTCACTAGTTAATTTATTAATTAACTCATCAGTGTTTTTATGATCAGTATTATAAAGATATAAAACTGCATAAGAATCATCACTTAACTTAATAGCTTCACTATAAACACCATCTTTATTGACAGCAGATAATTGACTTAATTGTGATTTTAAATTATCATCCAATGTTGAATTCTTTGTAACAATTCCAGCATCTTCACCATTTGTACCAGCATCTTTTAATTTTTTATCAAATATTTCTGCACTTGTAGATTCTTTGATAATTGTCAAAGCTTCTGATTCTTTTGTAACAACAATCTTCTTAAAACTTACAACTTGATAATCTTTAATCATCTTTTCTAGATTTTCCTTGATATACTTATTTCTTAGAAGTTCTTGCTTAACATCAGGAACCAAAACTTCTTGACTATATTCTTCTTTAGAATCATATCCTAAACTCTTTGCATATTTCTCTAAATCGCCATTCGCATTTTTAGCATATGTTTTCTCTCTTTCAGCAACGAGCTTATTAATTTCTTCTTGATCAGTGACCTCTTTATCAGCAATAGTTGTTAAAGCTTCACTCAACACTTGTTGAGCACCATATTGATCTAAAAGTTGATTGAAATAATCTTGTTTTGTCATTTTTAATTCACTGCCAGTAATCATAGCATCATCGCTTTTACTGACTTTTACACTATAGCCTGAATCAGATGAACAAGCAACTAATAATCCTCCACAGAGGAGTAACATCATTAATTTTTTCATTATGTTTATCCCTCTCTTTCTTCAGATCTCGCTTTTAAAGCTTCATCAACGATTTCTTTAACATTTTTTTCAATTTTTTCATCACTATATTTTAATTCATAAGTGTTAAAAGCTAAATAAACAATGTAACTATCATAAACCAGTAAAGGAGAATCAATATCGATTGTCTCTAAATCCTTCTTGATTGTATCCTTGTCAGTACTTGTACAATATAAGAAATAATAACCATTCGTTCCTTTAATTGCATCAGATACTTTTCCTTTTTCTAAAGATAAAGCTGCTTTTTCAACATCTTCACCATAAGAATCTTTTAATCCTGATGTTGAATCAATAATTCCTAAATTACCTTTAGCACTCTTTGAGTCATCATCTGAATAAGAAGAAGCAATTTCAGCAAATCCTTTATCAGTTTTTAAAAGTGATTTGACTTCATTCAATTTCTCAGTTTCAGTTTCTGTTGGTTTGTCTGGATCACTCATTGATACTTTAATCATACTGATATAACGAGGCGCTTCTTGTTTATAATAATCTTCAAAAACTTCATCAAAATTTGCTTTTACATATTTTTTAATAAATTCAGAATATTGTAAAGATTGAATTAATGATTCTTTATATGCATCCATACTTTCATAACCACTTGATGATAATGCACTTTCTAATTGTTTTTGAGCTTCATCATTATCACTGTATTGATTTTTATAACTTGCTTCAATATTAGAAACAATATTAGAGGCATTATCCTTCATATCTGATGTTACAGGAAAGTTTGCAGTAATAAGTTGATCTAATAAATAAGTAAATAAAGCATTTTTCCCTGCAGTAGACGAAGATAGCTTTTCATAAATATCATCAGCAAGAATATTTTTGCCATCGATTGATGCGACAACATATTTACCATCTTCTTTCACAGCTGATGAAGAACATCCACTGAGAACTAGCAAACTTGCGAGGGCAAGTCCTAAAAGTCGTTTTTGTTTCATATAAACCTCCTTGATATAAACACTATAATTATACACGATATCAATATTTTTTCAACTTATGTAGGCAATAACACAAAATTTATTGATATTTTACCATAATATATAATGTGCATAGAAGGAGGGCATGACATGGATAAGGGAAGTCATGGTTGTCGAATTGAGACAACAATTGTTTTATTCATCTTGTTGATTATATTCTGTTGTTGTATTTAATAAAAAAAGGAGGGAATTCTATGTTAGCTCATCAAGGATCTTTTACTTTAATTCTTGTATTATTTATTTTATTAGTCATCATTTGTGGAATTTGTTAGCAGGTAACTCTATAGACAAAGCTCTATAGAGTTTTTCTTTTGAAAATAGAAAATCTGTCTATAATAAAATTATTATCGTATGACTTGTCATTTTTGACAAATTTACGTAAAATATATGTTCGAAAGGGGCGTATTTTATGTCAACTTTAATAATTAAAGATTTACATGTTGAAGTCGGAGAAAAAGAAATTTTAAAAGGTATTGATTTAACTGTCAAT
>NZ_CFJNYH010000065.1:0-8978 GCF_984815275.1 Coprobacillus sp. | reverse complement strand
TAAGCAGAGATAGTATCTATAAACAATATACCACAACAATTGCTTAAAGTAAACACTCAAAAAGATTCCCCTACTTATATATTCATCATTTCTTTGCTATTTTTCTTTTTTTCTGGGTAAAAAATCTAAAAAATTCTTATCACATAAAAAGATGATAAGAATTTTGTTTACCCATTAAGAATTTATAAGTATCAGTTGATTATTATGAGATACTCATTATTGGAAGTTTGGGATGAAATCTATTTATTTTTATAAATCTTGTTACATAAGGATGAGAACAAATCTGTAGATAAGTAACGCTCACCACTATCTGGTAGAATGACGACAATATTTTTATTCTTATTTTCCTCTAGTAAAGCAAGGCGTTTAGCGACATGCAAAGCAGCTCCAGAAGAGATACCTACAAGAATCCCTTCAGTATTAGCAAGTTTTCTCACAGATTCATATGCATCATCAGTCGTAATTGTTACAATCTTATCATAGATATTTGTATCAAGTATTTCAGGAATGAAGTTAGCTCCAATTCCTTGGATTTTATGAGAACCAGATTTTCCCTGAGAAATTAATGGGGAATCAGCAGGTTCAACTGCAATAATTTGAATATGGGGATATTTGCTTTTGAAATATTGTCCTAGTCCTGTGATAGTGCCACCAGTCCCAATTCCAGCAATAATCATATCTACTTTTCCTTCCATCTGTTCATCGATTTCTGGACCTGTTGAAACAAGATGTGCTTTGGGATTACTTGGATTGACAAATTGACCAGCAATGAAACTATTGGGAATAGTTTGTGCAAGTTCTTTAGCCTTAGCAACAGCACCACTCATTCCTTCACTGCCAGGAGTGAGAATAAGCTCAGCACCAAAAGCTTTCATTAATTTCTTGCGTTCTTCGCTCATTGTTTCAGGCATGACAATAATCACTTTATAGCCTAATGATGTTCCAACAGCACAAATACCAATCCCAGTATTGCCACTTGTGGGTTCAATAATAGTTGCACCTGGTTTTAATTGACCATTTTCTATAGCATCCATGATCATTTGTTTTGCAACGCGATCTTTAATACTGCCAGCAGGATTATAGTATTCTAATTTGGCAAAAATGTTTGCTTTTAAATGTTCTTT
The DNA here is from genome assembly GCF_984815275.1 of Coprobacillus sp. Taxonomy (NCBI): domain Bacteria; kingdom Bacillati; phylum Bacillota; class Erysipelotrichia; order Erysipelotrichales; family Coprobacillaceae; genus Coprobacillus; species Coprobacillus sp. The sequence goes on along the minus strand of NZ_CFJNYH010000065.1, from coordinate 7,854 downwards.
TGCTTTTGTGTTTTGTAACTCTAGTATTGGAGTATGACCAACTAATTCGTTAAAATTATGATAAATAGACATATTTATTTCCTCCTTATTTATGAGTATTATATGCATCATTATGAAGAAAATCAAAGAATATGATAAATCTTTTCTTTCTTAATAAAAGGTGTTAAAATAATGAGAAATGGAGGATATTATGAGAAAGATAGATTACCATATGCACACTTACTTTTCAGCCGATAGTGAGGCTGATCCTAAAGTTCATATTCATACTGCAATTGCTAAAGGACTAGATGAAATTTGTTTTACTGATCATCGAGATTTTCATTATCCTGAATGTCCATTTGAATTAGATGCAGATAATTATTTCAAAGAACTTAAACAGTTACAGAGGCAGTTTCAACAACTTATTAAGATTAAGATTGGATTGGAAATTGGTTTAGATGTTGAATATATTGATGAAATCAATCGTTTTGTGAATGCTCATGATTATGATTATGTGATTGGCTCAATCCATGTTATTCATCAAACTGAATTTTATGAACCAGCAGCTTTCTTTATTAATAAAACAAAAGAGGAAGCTCATAGAGAGTTCTTTTTGAATACATTAGAATGTGTTCAGACTTTTGACTGTTTTAACTGTTTAGGACATTTAGATTATATTTGTAGATATGGTCCATATGTTAACAAAGAAGTTGAACATTCACTTCATCAAGACATTATTGACGATATCTTTAAAACACTTATTCATAAGGGAAAAGGACTAGAAGTCAATACATCAGGTTATAAAACAAGAGGGGTTTGTGGATTTCCCAACTTTGAACAAATTCAAAGGTATTATGATTTAGGTGGTCGTATAATCACAATAGGTAGTGATTCACATACAAGTGATCGTGTTGGAGAACATGTAGAAGATGTTATCAAAGAATATCAACATATTGGATTTCAAGATGTCTCTACTTTCACAAAAAGGGTTAGAGATTAGATAACCTTTATGCTATAATAAGGATATGTCGCAAGGAGGGAATAAATATGATATGTTATCATAAAGAGGATGTAGAGGATTTAAGAAAACATGAAGGTCAATATTATATGCCTAATGCTTTGTTTGATACGATGCAGTATAAATTAATTCGTTTAGAAGTCAAATGGGCTTATGTTGCTTGTTTAAATGTTTTATTACAAGGTCCATCATATGATAAAGAAGGTAGGGCTTTTATTAAGGATGACCACCCACAGGTGATTGAAATTTTAAAAGACTTAGCTCATAAAAAAGTAGATCAAGAAAAAATTGCTGGATATCTTTTAGAAATGGAAGACAACGGTTTGATTGAAAGAGTTGGTAGAGATATTTATCTCAAAAAAATTTGTAATGTATTTTAAAATAAGGAGTTATATTGATGAGGAAGCTATTCATAATAATGTTTCTTGTATCATTTTTAATGGGGTGTCAATCTCCTGAGATTCAGTCTTCTCAAACTCCACAGAAAGAAAGTATTAAGATATCATTTCATCAATCTTATGAACATCAAGGGATAACTTTTGAGTTGATTGATATGCTGGTGGATAAAGAAATTTATCCTGCAAATACAAATTCTAAATATGATTATGTTCATTTTGATGAGAATACTGATTATGAAATGTTGGATATTGTTATGTGTTTAACCAATAAAAGTTACAAGTCTTTGCAAGCAAATTCAGATTTTAGAGTGAAATTAAAAACTAGAAATGATGTTATAAAGATGGAGTGTTATATTGAAAGTAAAGAATTTACAAGTTTACAAAAAGATGCTGCTATTGATAAAGATGAAACTGTTTTATTGCATATGAATGCAACTATTGATTCTCAACAAAGAGAAGAGAATTTAAGATTGTCATTTTATATTGAAGACCAGGAGTATGTTGTTGATTTTATTTATAAAGATTATCAGAATCAAAAACAAATTATTGAATTAAATCAGGTTTTAGATATGAATAATGAATTGTCTATGAAGTTTGATGATTTAGGAATCTTGAATAAAGTTCTTCCTGATGATACAAGTGGTGAATATTTTTATTTTGAATTGGAAGATAAAAAGAATCTGTTTTTATATGGCAGTTGTGATTTTGAGAATAAAAGTCATCATGATATGAAACTAGCGGATTTACCTGCTTTACGTATTCGTGGACAGAATATTCATTTGTTTCATATTGCCAAACAAACCAAAGATAAACGAGATTTTGTTGAAGATGAAAATACTGTTATTCAACAAGGAGAAAAATGTAGAATATTCTATTATATAGAATTGCCTAAAGACATTTTCTTTAATGATATTTATAAAAATAAACAAAAGATTGAAATGAGTTATAAAATAGATAGATATCTATTGAAAATTCCAGAATAACTGAAAGGATATTGATGAATATGTCAATGTCTTTTCAGTTATACTATGATAGAAGGGGGATTCATGATGTTCCAATTGATTGTAAAGAAGTACATAGAAAATTATGATGATAGTAGTCATCCAAAAGTCAGAGAAAGATATGGAACACTATGTAGTATCCTTTCCATTATTTGTAATGGTTTTATGGTTGTCTTTAAATTGATTTTTGGATTTATAACAAGGTCAGTTGCTATTCAAGCCGATGGATTTAACAACTTATCTGATATGGGAAGTAATTTGGCCACTCTGTTTGGGTTTAAATTGGCTGGCAAACATCCAGATGCTGATCATCCTTATGGTCATGGAAGATATGAATATATTACAGGACTGATTATTGCTTTTTTGATATTATTAGTCGCATTTTCTTCTTTAAAAGAATCTTTCATGAAAATTCTTCAACCAGAAGAACTGAATTTTCAGTTAACAGCTGTTATTGTTTTGGTTATTTCTATACTTACAAAACTTTGGATGGCATCATTTAATAAAAAGGCGGGTCAATTCATTCATTCAACATCATTAAAGGCAGCAGCTCAGGATAGTTTAAATGATGTTATTACAACATTTGCAACTTTAATTTCGTTGTGTTTAAGTCTTGTCACTGATTTACCAGTAGATGGGGTTATAGGTGTTATTGTGTCTTTGTTTGTATTGAAGTCTGGTGTAGATATTTTCAGAGATACAGTTGATCCTTTATTAGGGCAAGCTCCTGATAAGGAATTAATTAATCAAATCTATGATTTTGTTATGTCATTTGATAAGGTGATTGGTATTCATGATTTTATGATGCATGATTATGGACCGGGACGACAATATATGACATTTCATGCTGAAGTTGATTGTCGTGAAGATGTGATGGTCCTCCATGATCAAATAGATCTTATTGAAAGAGAATTATTACATAAGTTTGATATTTTAACAACAATTCATATGGATCCGATTGATATGAATGATGAATTAACAAATCATTTACGTGAAAAAGTGAAATTTATTGTGAATGATATTAATCAATGTTATAGTATTCATGATTTTAGAATTGTCAGTGGGCCAACTCATACGAATTTGATTTTTGATGTATTGATTCCAGCAGATGATGAGATTGCACATATTGATTTAAAAAGAAAGATCGAAGAAAAGGTCTATGAGTTGAATCCTTCTTATTTCTGTGTTATACAAGTTGATCATGCATTTATTTGTTAAAAGTGAAAAAAATGTTTGACAATTGTTTTTATTCAAGATAATATATTATCAACAACAGTGAAGAGAAGAGTAGTTTATTATAAGCTTCATAGAGAGTTCTTGGGTGGTGGAAAAGAACAAGTGGAGATAAATGAAGATGGTCTTGGAGTTTTATTGGTGAATAATGAGCCAATAACGGATGTACCCGTTACAGTACTAGAGTATGTTGGTACTCGAAGAGGCTATAATTGTGAGATTATAGTAAATTAAGGTGGTAACACGGGTGATGCTCGTCCTTTCAGTAGGACGAGTTTTTATATATTTAAGGGAGGAAAGACTATGATTGAACTTAAACATATTACAAAGATATTTCATACACAAAAGGGTGATATTAGTGCTTGTCAAGATGTCAATCTGACAATTCAAGATGGTGAAATCTTTGGTGTTATTGGATATAGTGGAGCAGGGAAATCAACTCTTGTTCGTATTATTAATCAATTGGAAAAACAAACGAGTGGTGAAGTGATTATTGATGGAGAGGACATATCTCAATTAAGTGGTGAACGTTTAAGAAAAAAAAGAACAAAGATTGGTATGATTTTTCAGCACTTTAATCTACTTTGGTCAAGAACAGTTCAAAAGAATATTGAATTATCTTTAGAAATAGCAGGGGTAGATAAACAGACAAGACAACAAAAGGCTAAACAATTAATTGAACTTGTTGGTTTAACAGGTAGAGAGAATGCTTATCCAAGTGAGCTCTCAGGCGGTCAAAAACAAAGAGTTGGGATTGCAAGAGCATTGGCTAATGATCCGCATATTTTACTTTGTGATGAAGCAACAAGTGCATTGGACCCCGATACAACCGAACAGATTCTAGACTTATTAATTCAAATTAATAGACAATTAGGAATTACAATTGTCATGATTACACATCAGATGGAAGTTGTTCAAAAAATCTGTCATCGAATAGCTGTAATGAGTGAAGGTAAAGTTGTTGAAGAAGCAAGTGTGAAAGATATTTTTGAACATCCTCATCATGAAATTACAAAACGTTTTGTAAGAGATTTATCTAGTAAAATTGATGATGGCAAATTGAATGATAATTTGAAGCAAATATATCCTGATGGTATTTTATTAAGATTAACTTTTGATGAAGAAATTTCTAGGCTTCCAATTGTCTCAAAAGTAATGAAAGAAATAGATTTAGATTTAAGTATTGTCTCAGGAAATTTAACAAATACAATTGATAGTTCGTTTGGAGTCCTGATTGTTAATGTTTTAGGTGGGGACAAGCAGGAATATGAAAATGTTATTCAAAAATTTAAGGATTATCAAGTGATTGTGGAGGTGATCTAGATGAGTACAGTTTTAGAACAAATTGATTGGGATGCAATGATTCTTTCAATTCAGGAAACATTGTTTATGACATTCTTTTCACTGTTGATTGCAGTTGTGTTAGGATTTGGACTAGGAATTATTCTTTATGTTACAAAAGATGATGGACTTTATCCAAATAAAATAATTAACCGTATATTAGACTTTATTGTCAACTTACTAAGAGCAGTTCCATTTATTATCTTGATCATTATCTTATTGCCAGTCACAATATTTTTGGTTGGAACAATGCTGGGAGCCAAAGCGGCTTTACCCGCTCTTATCATATCAAGCGCTCCTTTCTATGCACGAATGTGTATGATTGCACTAAGTGAAGTAGATAAGGGAACAATTGAAGCAAGTAAGGCGATGGGAGCAAGCCATTTACAAATTATTACCAAAGTTCTTATCCCAGAAGCCAAGCCAGCTTTAATATCAAGTATCACAGTAATGGGAATTTCGCTCGTTGGATATACAGCAATGGCGGGATGTATTGGTGCTGGAGGACTTGGAAATGTGGCTTACATGTATGGATATGCAAGACAAAACATGGTAGTCATGTATACTGCAACATTCTTTGTATTAGTTATTGTCTTTATTATACAGGGAATAGGAGATTATGTTGTCAAAAGAATTGACAAGCGATGAAAGGGGAAAATAAAATGAAAAAATTATTAAAAATCGCATTAGCATTATTATTAACAGTAGGCATTGTAGGGTGTGGAAGTCAGAGTGATTCTAGTGATGAAAAAACATTAACAGTATCAGCAACACTGGATCCACATGCGAAAATCTTAGAACAGGCAAAACCGTTGTTAAAGGAGAAGTATGGAATTGACTTAGAGGTTAAAGTTTTAGATGATTATTATATCTTTAATAAGGCATTAGATACTGGAGATGTTGATGCTAACTATTTCCAACATAGACCATTCTTTGATGGCGATGTAGAGAAGAATAATTATAAAATAGCGGAGGCAGGTGCTATTCATATAGAGCCATTTGGATTCTATTCAAAAACAGTAAAGTCTAAAGATCAAATAAAAGATGGGGCTAAAGTCATTATTTCTAACTCAGTTGCAGATCATGGAAGAATCTTAGCAATCTTAGCAGATGCTGGTTTAATTACGATTAAAGATGGTGTTAAAGTTTTAGATGCAACTGTTAAAGATATTGCATCTAATCCTAAGAATTTAGAATTCACTGAAATTAAGCCTGAATTATTAGCAACTTCTTTTAATAATGGTGAAGGTGATTTGGTTGCTATTAATGGAAATTATGCATTACAAGCAAACTTAAATCCAACAAAAGATGCTGTTATCTTAGAATCAGCAAATGCTGATAATCCATATGTAAATATTGTTGCTTGCCAAAAAGGGCATGAAAATGATGAAAAAATAAAAGCATTAGTAGAAGTTTTAAAATCTGATGATATTAAAAAATTTATTGAAGAAACTTATAAAGGGTCAGTGATTCCTGTTAAATAGATGAGATAAATCTCATCTATTTCTTTTTGTTTTATTCGACATTCAAATCATGTATAATGTGTAAAGGTGGTGATTCTGTGAAATTATGTTTTAATCATTTGTTATTGGCTTTTTCATATGCACTTGATTGTGTTGAAAAAGATTATTTTAAAACAACGAGTTATCATGGCAAAAGAGTATCATATATATGTTTATTGTTAGGAGAACATTTTGCATTAAATAATCAGCAATTAAGTGATCTGGTAGGTTGTGCAATTTTGCATGACAATGGATTAACTGAGTATTATAAGCAAGGTGATAATACTCAAGAGGCTGAATTTTTAAAGATTCATTGTGAGGTTGGTGAAGAGAATATAGATTATATTCCTTTTTTTGAAGATGTTCATAATGTCATTTTATATCATCATGAAGCAGTTGATGGAAGTGGACCATTTCATAAGATGATTGATGAAATACCACTATATGCTCAACTTATTCATATTGCTGATTGGATTGATGTCAATTATAATCTTCAAGATATGAGTGAAAAAGAGTATCAGAATATATTATTAGAACTTCATAAGTTAAGAAATAAAGAATTTTCAGATAAAGTTGTTGATGCATATTTAGCTGCATTAACATATGATAAGATAATCATTAACAACGATCAATTAGAAAATTATTTAAGAGAAAATATTCATAATATCTATCAAGATTTCACAGATTCGCAAATGTTAGCAATCTGTCAATTGTTTGCAAGAATCATTGACAGCAAATCCCCACATACGCGAACACATTCAATAGGTGTTGCATCAAAGGCATCTTATATGGCTTTATATTATGAATATGATGAAGAAATGATGTTAAAATTATTTTTTGCAGGTGCGATGCATGATGTTGGAAAACTCGTTATTGACCGTGATGTTTTGGAAAAGCCTGCTCAATTAACTGACTCTGAATATACGTATATGCAGACACATGCATATTATTCATATAAGATTCTTAGTGATATGCAGTTGGGTGAAATTGTTCATTGGGCATCTTATCATCATGAAAAATTAGATGGTAGTGGTTATCCATTTGGAAAAAAAGCCGAGGAATTGGATTTTATTGATCGTTTGATGGCATGTTGTGATATTTACCAGGCTTTAACTGAAGATAGACCTTATAAAGATGCAATGTCTCATGAAAAAAGTATTGAAATTATGAGAAGTATGGCAGTAGGAAATAAAATTGATAGTCAAATTGTTGAAGATATGAATAAAGTTTTTGGGAAGACATCTTAGAATGTCTTTTTTTTAAAGAAATGTATCTTTTTCATTTTTTTGTGAAAAATAAAAATGGAGGTGAAGGTATGAGTCCCAAAGAATTGCTTTATATTGAAGATGCATTAGGTCATGAAGAGTATTTGAAAAAGATCG
>NZ_CFJNYH010000064.1:0-10180 GCF_984815275.1 Coprobacillus sp. | reverse complement strand
ATTTTAAAGAGACAGAAGGAGGGAGAAAAGAGATGTGTGAAATCTGGGAAGAGATCAAAAGAAAGGGTAAGCAAGAGGGTATTCAAGAGGGTATTATTGAAGGCGAGGCAAGAGGAGAAATGAAAGGAATGGTAAAATCAATACAAAAGTTAATGAGTAAAAAAGGATATACATTGGAAGAAGCGTTTAACTTTTTTGATATACCAGAAGAAGAACGCTCAGTATATATACAAAGAATCATTTCATAGTTATTGTTCAAAGAGGATTAATCATTTGAATAAATTTATTTTGTCCTTTTATGTTTAATTTATTTATTACGATATAAATATAGAAACATGAAGAGAATATAATGATTTCAATTTAAAATACTATTATTTTTTATAACAGAATATAATGCTTTATAATGTAGACTACTTATCTATCGTGTTTATAGAATAGATGAAAATAATTATATGTCAATATTGCTTGACTATACAATAAAATATCCTCTTAGATACAAAGAGAGCAGAACTATTAGACTAACTATAGTTTTGCTCTCTTTTCCAATAATTATTGTTTTGTCCATGTTTGTCCTAAATCTTTAGAACGATAAATAATGTAATCTGTATCACTATCACTTTGTGAACCTTTTGATACTTTCATAATATAGTGACCATTGTCTTCATAAGGAATTTGTAGATAATCATAATCTCCAGTATTCTTTAATTTAATTTGTTTAAATGTTAAACCACCATCTTGAGTTCTATAGACTTCACAATGATCATTACTGGCATTTGTTATACTTATAAAACCAAGTTTTTGATTAAAGAAATGAATACCATTAGCAACACCAATATTATCTAAAAATGGATTTTTATTAATAACTGTTGTTCCATTTTCATCTATTTTCTTCAAACTATAGAAACGACTACCTGCTGCAGCATCACTTACATATAATTCGTATGTTATATTCATGATCTTACTCGAAAGTGAACCCGAATCTTGAGGTACTTCTGATAGAGGTGGTGTATTCTGTTGAGGAGATGTTTCTGGAATTTTTTCTATATCATTGACGTAAATGTAACGGTAAGGATTGGTTGTTCCACTCATGATAGGTTCAATTGAAATCGTATAACCAATGATTTGACGTGTTTGTAATGGTGTAATCATGTGTCCAGTTTTATCAATATAACGGATTCCAGTATTGTTGTATCCCCAATCTCTTTGTCCAAAATAAAGTATATGATAGAGTTCTTGATTTTTAATAAAACTTTCTTTATAAGGAATAACCTTTAAAGCATCTAATAGAGGTTGAAAATCATATTTATCATCAAAGTCCATATCTAAATAATTATTTAAATGAACAACAACTTTATTTTCATTATTTTTTTGATAAGAGACAAGATATGTATTTTTATTATTGTCATATATCATAAAGTGAAAAGATTGAATAATACCATCATTATTATATTTTAATTCAAAAGAATCATTTAAATAAATTTTATTTGAAATATCAAATTCTTTAATGAGATCATCCATAAATATAAGAAAACCGCCATCAAATAAATTATCATTTGTTATAGTTAATTGCTTTTTATTAAAGAAATCATTAAGATAAAATCCTAATTCACCTTCATAGCGAGTCGCCATATGAAAAATCTTATATCCACTCCATGATGTTACAACAAGCATAACAACAATAGCAATTTTAAGGTAATATTTATAAGAGATAGTCATTATCTCTTTTTTCTGGTAAGCAAAAATAATACTTATGATAAACCATATAAAGAGTGCAAAACCACAAACAGTTAAGATTATTATTTCACCTGAAAAGAATCCTCTACCATATTTACAAAGTTGATATAGGATATAAACAAATATCATATATATAAATATAAAAAAGGGATTGAGTAAATTTTTAATAAATATTTTCATGTCTGTCACATCCTTGGACTTATTTTAACATATCTTAAATATAAAACATATAAAATAACACTTAAAAATCAATTGATTAAAATAAAAATATATGATAAATGAATCATAAAATGTCTAGTTTTTACACTTTCATAAAAGTGATTAGTGCGATTAAATATCCCTGCTAAAATGTAAAGTGCTATTCAAGCAATTAATCAATTTTATGTGAATTTAAGTGGAGGTATTGCTAGACCTGTGACTGAACTCTATAGTGTTGATCTCAATTTAACATTTCAGGAATTTAATAATTATAAAAATAGTCTTAATCGAAAGTCAAGAATCAAATAATTTGAAAGAATATGTGGATTGTAAACAATATATTTTTAATAAAATGAGTATAAGGCTTACATCTTTTGGTTTAATATTATCAAAGTTGAAAACGGAAATAAAGAGAGGCTAGGGCACAGGCTGTGTGGTGCTGTTGTCGTTACAACTACATTGAGATGAAACCTTATAAATACTGAATATACAAGATATCATGTTCTACATAGGATGTGTTATAGAAAAAATCCTCATAAAGAGGATTAATCGTTTTGATAATTATCAAGTATTTCATCTATTTGAATTCCTAGAGCAAATCCTAATGTGAAATAATCGTCAATTGTATTTTGATAATCTTCACTAGAATAATGACTTTGAACTTTTAAGATAGAATGGTAAATCTTAAAAAATAAAGAATAAATATCAGTAGCTATAGGTAACTCATTATAATTTTTTATACTATCTATTCTCAATTCATAACCTATCGACATCAACATTGTTAAACCGCTTAGATAGTCCTCTAACAATTGTTGATGAATAATAGGTTCTTCTTTTTCCCAAAATAAATAACATCTTGAATCTTGAGAAACCTCTGCTAAATCATGTAAGAAGGATAAAATCTTTTGGTTTAATCTTTGTACATTTAAAATTTCGTTTTTTGTTGTTTGAAGTTCACGATTTATATAGACTTCATACAATTTTGCAACATCATGCATAATATTCACCTCTATCTATAATTATACCCACGAATATGAATTCAATTTGAATTAAAGAATCAATAATCCTAAATGTTCCAATAAAATTTTAAGACCCATTAAGATAAGAATAACACCACCAGTGATTTCAGCTTTAGATTTATATTTAGAACCAAATACATGACCAATCTTGACTCCAGTCATAGATATAATTAACGTTGTCACAGCAATAACTATGACTGCATAAACAATATTGACATTTAAAAATGCAAATGTCACTCCAATAGCTAAAGCATCTATTGAGGTTGCAACTGCTAAAGGCAACATAGCCTTGAATGAAAAATCAGGAACACAGTTTTCCTCTTCCTCACTAAAAGCTTCTTTTATCATATTAATACCTATTAAACCTAATAAAATAAATGCTATCCAGTGATCAATATTTTCAATCTTATTTTTAAATTGGACTCCTAAAATATAACCAATTAATGGCATGAGACCTTGGAAAGCACCAAAATATCCACCACAAATCAAAGCATGTTTCCATTCTAATTTTCTTGTTGATAATCCTTTACAAACACTCACTGCAAATGCATCCATTGCTAGTCCTACGCCAATAATGACGATCTCAATAAATCCCATAAGTTGCCCTCCTCGCATACATAAAAAAAGACATGGCTGTGGTATCCACAGACAAGTCTCATCATTTAAAATCGTGCCAGATAAATAGTTATCGATGTGTTGACATGATTACACATTATATGTGCTAACTACTCCCTCATCATGCAAGAATTATAACAAGTATGCAGTATTTTGTCAATTTTCTTTTTCTATGTAATCACTACCGATTTTTTCATAGGAAAATTGATTACTTGTTATTTCTTGGATTTGGTCTAAAAAAGATGTATTCCTTAAATAACAAAGGTATGAGACTTGTTCATTATATTCTTGAGATAGGCATTTTATGTTTTGTTGTTTTAATAAATGTTCAAACTTACGTGTATGTGAGTAATCAATAAATATTTTATACAAATCAACCAACTCTTTTTCAACAATCTCAGCATGTTTTAAAGCTTCAGCAACACTTTGAGTATAAGCTCTAGTTAATCCACCAGCACCTAGTTTAATACCTCCAAAATATCTTGTAACAATCGCAATAATATTTGTAAGGTTTTGCATTTTTAAAACATTAAGCATAGGCATTCCCGCTGTTTGGGAAGGTTCACCATCATCATTTGCACGTTCATGAGAGCCAATGATATAAGCTACACAATTATGTGTTGCTTCTAAATCACTATATTGTGCTATAAGACTTTTTGCTTGCTCAATATCACTACATGGAATTAAGTGACAGACAAATTCCGACTTTTTGATGACAATTGTATGAGTTGTTACTTCTTTTACAGAAATCATTTCGTTCACCTTCTTTTTCTTTATTATATATGAATTCATTTGATTGTCAAAAATGAATTAATGTTTTATAATAAGGCTAAGTTAAAAGTAAAGAAATGGGGGATAATAGTGAGTAAGATAGCTATTTTATCGGATAGTGGTTGTCAAATTGAATTAGGTCAGTATGAAAACCAAGGAATTTTTATTGTACCATTATGTATTACAATGGAAAATGAAACATATTTGGATCAAAAAGATATTTCTAGTATTGAGGTTTTTGAAACAATGGATAGAGAAAATATTATGGTGATGACTTCTCAGCCACCAACAGGTGAGATGGTTAAGATCCTTCAAAAAATTAAAGATGCAGGTTATGATGAAGTTATTGGATTACCAATAGCTACTGGTCTTTCTTCAACATTGAATGGAATGAAAGTTGCTGCAGATATGGTTGAAATACCTATTACCTTAATTGATACTAAAGGAACTGCAGGAAATCATAAGTATTTGACTTTCACAGCAGCAAAATTAGTACAAGAAGGAAAAAATGCCCAAGAAATACAAAAGATTATGGAGAGCATGGTTGAAGATTCAGGAACAATTATTGTTGCACCAAATCTTGATCATTTAAAAAAAGGTGGAAGAATAACACCAGCAGTTGCTATGTTAGCAGGAATGTTAAAGATAGTTCCAGTTATGGAATTAAATTATGATTTAGGTGGTAAAATTGATACTCTAGCAAAAGTGAGGACTTTATCAAAAGCCAAAGCAACTGTTGTCAATCGCATGATTGATTTAGGTGTTACTGCAAAGCAATATAAAGTGACAATAGAACATGTTCTATGTGAAGAGTCTGCATTAGAAGTGAAACAAATGATTTTAGATAAAATTGGTGATATTGAATTAGAAGTTAGAGAACTTCCTGCAGTTGTTGGTGCTCATATGGGTGTAGGCGGAATAGGTGTTCAATATATCAAAAAATACGTAGGATAATAAGGAGGTCTTATTATGGCTTTGTTTGATGATTTAACAAAAAAAGCTGCTAAATTTACTGAAGAGGCAATTGATAAAACACAAGAATTTGCAGGAACTGCAAAGATTAAATTAAAGATTAAAAATCTTGAATCTGATCGTGATGATGTTTATAGGGAACTTGGTAAATATTATTTTCAACTTTTAGAAGATCAAAATTCTATTGATGCTGAAGTTTCTGAAATGAGAAGTCGGATATATAATTTTGATGCTGAAATCAATGAATTAAAAAAAGAAATTGATGAAGAATAGAATATAATTTTAAGAGAACTCGGTTCTCTTTTTATTTGGTTTATTATTTATCATTATTTGTTAAATACATATAGTGTAATTAAAAAATGAAGTAAGTATATTTTAGGTGAAAACTAAAATATACTTATTTCATCAGATTCCAAAGTCAATGCTACTTACTTGAAAATACATGATTCTATATTTGGGAGAAGGGTATATATGGATGTACCTATCATTTCTTCAAAATATGCTTTATAATTATATGTTTGATTCCAACGCTCTACTGTAAAAGGATAAATACCATAACGACGAGTTGTGTCGATAAATCTTTTTTCAAGGATGCAAAAACCCTGTTTGTCAGCTAAAGCATCACAAAGTATAATCAGTTTATCATAATCATCATAATCTATGTTTTCTAAATAATGTTTCATAAATTGATACTGTTCTTCGGTAATATCTTTTTTTGCGATATCAGCTTCAATATCTTTTATGGGAAATGAATGAGTGAGACATACTTTTGCAACTTCTTTCCAGCCTTTTGACATAGCATAATCATATCCATCAATTGTATGTTTTAATGCAGATATACCATTTCTACGACCTATATCATGCAAGAGTCCATATATGTAAGCTTTATCTGCATTTAGCATTCCACATGCCTCAGCAATATATTTTGCTGCTAAGCCTACATTATATGAATGAGCAACCCAGGGACCAGGATTGAGGATACTTGCCATTTCAATTTCTCGCTTCGCTACAGCTATATCAATATTATCAATCATCTGTCTTTTGAACCTCCTTATATTAATTTATGTCGAATACAATAATGATAGATACCTTCTTCTGCAACATGACCACATGTATCATCTGCTATTGCTTTTAAGTCGTCTGAAGCATTTTCCATCGCAACACCTAAACCAACTGATTGAAGCATTTCAATATCATTATTCCCATCTCCGAATGCAAGTGCTTCTGATTTATCTAAATGATAATACTCAAGAATTTTGTTGATTCCAACCCCTTTGCCACCATTTGCTGGAATAATATCGACAGCTCTATCCCACCAGGCAGTTATTTTTGCATGGGACACATTCTTCATTAATTCTGAATAATCTTTTTTGCAGCATCCTACTAATACTTGATAAATTTCTTGATTATTGAGGACATATTCAAAATCATCAGCAATATTGACTTCAAGATTTGCAAAAGAGTGATATTGCACTAAATCATTATCTTTTCCGTTTGAAATTAATCTTTCTTTTGTAGCAATTGATACTGGTCTATTGATAGATGATGCATTTTTTATAATCTGTTTTACATCTGTGGTTAAAATTGGATTGCTAAAGATAGATTCTCTTTTATTAAAACAATATGAACCATTAAATGTGAGAAAAGCATCAAATTCTATTTCATCAAAGTGTGGTAAACCCAAAGGACTTCTTCCAGTCGCAATACAAAGAATAATCTTTTTTTGTTTTAAGCGTATTAAAGTTTTAAGTGTGTTTTCAGATATGCATTTTCTATTCATATCGATGAGAGTACCATCAATATCAAAAAAAATGATTTTTATATTATCCATGTTTATAAGTGATTTTTCTGACTTGATTTTATTCATTCTCAAATTCTCCTTTTTTTGATAACTTCACAATATTGATTGTCATTATTATAATAAAAATTTCCTTTCTATAACATCATATTTCTGCCATTAAAAGTTATATTTCTGCCATTTATAACGATACTGCAAGGGAGTACATCCAAATTCTTTTTTGAATAAATCTGAAAAGTGGCTGCTAGTCCCTAAGCCACATTCATAGCCAATCATAGTCACTGGTTTAGAAGTATTCATGAGCATTGCACATGCTCTTTGTAACCGATAGCTATTTAGATACTCCAATGGACTCATATGAATACATTCTTTAAACACACGAAAGCATACCCTTTCGCTTACAAAGGCAGAACTAGCAATATTTATTGTTTTTATTTTTTCATGATAATGTTCATGAATATATATCATCATTAATCTCATTTTATCACTGTTATTATCTATCTGTATATTTCTTATAGGTTTGGATATTTCAAATAAATGATACCATATTTCTGAAAGGCTATTTCGTAATTTTAATTCATATGCAAAATCACTTTCATGGATATCGAAAGATTTTGAAATCAGATTTAATAGATCTTTATGATTATCATTATCTGGATATAAAGGTATTATTTTAATCTGTTTAAAGTTTATAAGTGGGTTGACATATTCTGTTTCAATTTTACCACCTTTTTTATCACTAATAACAGAACTATCAAATAAATGCAAGAATTGAATAGTAGCATTTTTATTATCAATGACTTTGGTCATATGAAGTGCATTACTATTGATAAATCCTCCTGAACCCTTTGGAAATATATATTCACCATCAGATGTATAATATATAAGAGAACCACTCTCAACTATAAAAACTTCTACTTCTTTATGCCAATGCCAAGGGACACAACGATTTGGAAATTTATCTAATTCTGCACATGAACTCATATAAGGGAAAGAATCTGTTATACTTGAAAATAATTCTTCTTTAGTACCACAATGAAATTCGATTTTTTGAATATTCTTCATATTATTTTCACCAACTTTATGTCTATTCTATCATATATAAATCAAAACGTAATGAACTTAAATCATAATTATAGATAATATTTAAGCGATGTAGTTTCAAGAGTAAATAATGATGATCTAAAAAAGAGCATAGGGGGATAAAGTATATCAATATTATGAGAATAACTCGTTACTTTGTCAAAAGATATAGAAATAGTGATAGAGAAGAGTACAATAAATCAGTTGTATGAACAGCAATATTTTCTATTTCAAAAACTGATAATATTAAGAAATCATTGTGTCAAAATAAGAAAGAATAAAGAGAAGTTTAAGACTATAATTTTTATGGTTTTAACTTTTTTTATTTTAAAACCTAAAAAACGGTGTTAATATAGGTATATATAACTCATTAAGTTCGTATACTTAGTATAATGAAAGCGAAGGAGATGGGATTATGAGAAAAGACTATAAAACTGTAAATGATATTCAATTGGGAGAAAAGAAAGATTATTTATTAAAGATAAGTAGACGTAAAGAATTAAAAGAATTAATTTTTGATTGTTTAACAAACAAACAATTTGAATTATTATTGAGTGATGAAAAAATAAATAAATTATTTTATATTGATGCATTAAAAGCACTATATAAAGCAACAGATTATGATTCATTAGAATATCATTTAATTATGATGAATTCATTGTTTAAATATCAAAGTTATATTGATTTAAAGAAACAATTGCTTGAAAAAATATGTAAAAAAGCTATAACAATTAATGAATATTGTGTTTTAAGACAATTGATAGATTATCAGGCAATATCATTTGAAGATTTAATTTCTAAGCTCCATAACTACTATGAAGTAGAATATGAAGAATGTGCAAGAATCTGCTTATTAGAAGATCATTATCATTTAGCATATCTTTATTTAAAGAAATTAGAAGATTGTCAAGATGAATACTTATTAGATTTGTTATGTAGTTTTAGTTTTTATGATTACGCATCACTTATGAGACATTATGCAAAAAACAAAAGAGGTTATCAATTGGCACCAACGCATTAGGAGGGAATAGTATATGGGAAAGAGAATGTATTATGTTTTCAAAATCATTCAAGAAGCTCAAGGAAAATCTATTACAGGTAAAGAAATACTGAAGTGTTTAGAAAAATATGATATATATGTGGATATTAAAACGGTTTATTCATGTATTAGAAATATTAATGATTTCTTTCAAGACTGGCTAGGACATAATATGATAGCGAGTCAACGGAAAAGTGGCTTCATGATTGAACATGAATTCTTTACTGATGGAGAATTACAATTTCTATTAGATAGTATTGCCTTTCATCAGGACTTACAATTTGAGGATAAAAACATATTAAGAGATCGTTTATTATTATTGTCATCTGTTCATCAGCAAAGCCGTCTCATAGACTTTAAACCAATTCAAAAAGAACTTTCTTTTTCTTTGTTTTTAAATCTTTCAACAATAATGAAAGCCATTGAAAACAAAACCATTCTCTCATTCCAATATATAAACTATGAAGTCAAATATAATCATTTAGTAGAAATACCATCCCAAAATGGAAACCATAAAACAGACTATATTATTTCACCATATCAGATTGTTTCTACAAATAATCATTATTATTTAATTGGTTATAATGAAAAATATAAAGATCAATTAACAACATATCGTATTGACCGTATGCGTACTATTAGAACGATTCGCCAACCATTTGTAGAAATCAGAGAGCAATTTGATATGCGAGATGAAATTGAAAAAACAACAAATATGTACATAGCAAGTCCTCGTGATACATTACAGATAGAATGCAATAAAAAGCTACTCAGAGAAGTTACATCACGTTTCGGTGAAAATTTAAAAGCGAAAAAACTTTATCAAGATCATTATTTAATTACTGTTGAAAATATTCCTATCTCAGATGGATTGATTGGTTGGATTATGATGATGCAAGATCAGCTCAAAGTCTTAAAGCCAGAATCATTACAAAAAGAAATTAAAAATAG